>JBAQLX010000334.1:0-15195 GCA_049302315.1 Desulfosporosinus sp. | reverse complement strand
GCACTGTCGGTGCAAATAAACAAGCGATTAAGATTATTGGGGATCACACCAAGCTCTATGTCCAGGCATATTTCCAATACGACAGTAAGAAATCAGGCGGAGTCACGATTTCCCACCTCCGTTTTGGTAAGAAAGAAATTAAGTCGCCTTATTATGTTACAGACGCTAATTATATAGCTTGCCATAATCAATCGTATGTTTACCAATATGATCTCTTAAAAGGTCTCAAGAAAAGCGGTAACTTTGTCTTGAACTGTCAGTGGACAGCGGAAGAACTGGATGAAAAACTTCCAGCTGCTATGAAACAATCGATTGTGGATAATAATGTCAACTTTTACATCATCGACGCCGTATCGATTGCTCGTGAAATTGGTCTCGGTTCTCGGATTAACATGATCATGCAAGCAGCTTTCTTCAAGCTTGCCCATGTGATTCCCGTTGATGAAGCTGTTGAGTATCTTAAAGCCTCCGTCTTACAAACCTATGGTAAAAAGGGTAAAAACATTGTGGCTATGAACATTGCTGCAATTGAGCGAGGTGTTTCTTCCCTTATTAAGGTGGAAGTTCCCGCTTCATGGGGCGAGGCAGACCATGCCCAAGCTGAAGCAGCTGCAGCTGCTGAAGAGCCGGACTTTGTGAAGAATGTTCTTCGCCCGATGAATGCCTTAGAAGGAGATAACCTCCCAGTCAGCACTTTTCAAGGCCGTGAAGATGGAACTTTCCCTTCAGGAACCGCCTGTTTTGAAAAACGTGGTATCGCTGTCACCGTACCAGAGTGGCAGATCGATAACTGTATTCAATGCAATCAATGTTCTTATGTTTGCCCGCATGCAGCGATTCGGCCCTTCTTAATGAACGAGGATGAAGCTAAAAACGCTCCGGAAACTTTCGTAGCCAAGAACGCAAATGGTAAGGAGGCAGCAGGTCTGCAATTCCGCGTTCAGGTCAGTCCGTTGGATTGTACTGGCTGCGGTAACTGTGCCGATGTTTGCCTTGCTAAAGATAAAGCCCTCATTCTGAAACCAGCAGCTGAACAAGTCGAACGTCAAGCCCAGAACTGGGCGTATGCGGTGACCCTAAGAAACAAGAGTAAACTTTTTAAGGTGACTACGGTAAGAAATAGTCAGTTTGCGCAACCGTTACTGGAGTTCACTGGAGCATGCCCAGGTTGTGGTGAGACTGCTTATATTAAACTGATCACCCAACTTTTTGGCGATCGCATGATGATAGCCAATGCTACCGGTTGCACCTCTATTTGGGCTGGAAGTGCTCCTTCCATTCCATATACGACCAACGAAGAAGGAAAAGGACCTGCTTGGGCCAATTCCTTGTTCGAAGACAATGCTGAGTACGGCTATGGTATGTCCGTGGGCGTTAGCCAACTCCGTGAGAAACTGGCGGATCTGATGAAACAAGCTCTTGAACTTGACATTAGTGTTGAGCTAAAAGAAGCTTTTCAGGAGTGGCTCAAGGGTTGGGATGATGCTGAGGCCTCCAAAGCAGTGACTGTTAAGATCCTTGCAGGCCTTAAGGGATACGCTGGGGATGAGAAAGTCCTCACAGGTATTTGGGCTATGAAAGACCATCTCATCAAAAAATCTCAGTGGATCATCGGCGGAGACGGTTGGGCGTATGATATCGGATTTGGCGGCTTAGACCACGTCCTGGCTGCCGGAGACGATGTGAATGTACTTGTAGTCGATACTGAAGTTTACTCCAATACTGGCGGACAATCCTCCAAAGCGACACCATGCGCTGCTGTGGCCAAGTTTGCGGCAGCTGGTAAGAAGATCCGGAAGAAAGACCTTGGGGTTATGGCGATGAGTTATGGCTATGTCTATGTAGCCCAAATTGCGTTGGGCGCTGATATGGTTCAAACGCTTAAGGTTATTAAAGAGGCTGAGGCTTATAAAGGACCTTCTTTGATCATCGCTTATGCTCCCTGTATCAACCATGGTCTCAAGGCGGGTATGAATAAGAGTATGCAAGAGGCCAAGAAAGCGGTTGATTGCGGCTACTGGCATCTCTATCACTTTAACCCTGATCTGATCGATCAAGGCAAGAATCCATTTTGCCTTGATTCCAAAGAGCCGACTGCGACTGCGTCTTTCCGGGAGTTCATCATGGGCGAAGATCGTTACTCTTCCTTGCTGAACACCTTCCCAGAGAGTTCGGAGGAACTCTTTGTGAGCGCAGAAAAATACGCAAAGGTCCGCTATGATTCTTACAAACGTCTGACTGACCAAAAGTGGGACTAAGATTTAATCGAACATTCAATAAGATATTCACTGATAGAGCAGGTAACCCTGCTCTTTTTTGTTGTATCAAGGCGGAAAGTATAAGTAAGGAACGGTCATGATCAAATATAAGTATAAATAAAAGAATGAGGGAGGGGGTTGGTTATAGCGGCGTAGAGAAGAAAACCGAGGACTTGTGAATAATAGATTCGTTGTCGGACAAAATAAGGCATACGGACTTGTTATTTTCTTGAATGTGCCTAAGAGAGAGAAGGAGGGCGAAAGCGTGCGCAGTTGGCTGAAAATGATCAAAGAACTTACCATTCGCCCCAAGGGAGAACGGCGGATCCGGAAGTCACCCGCGTATGCTTTTGACGAGGATCTGAACAAGCCTTTATCGGGGATAAAAGTGAAAGAGATCTTAGAGGATAGTAAAGATATCATATTTCGGGAGTTTGTCCTTCAAGGCAAAGAACGGATACCCTGTATATTAGGGGCAGTGGATGGGATGGTTGACAAAAATCAACTGGATCTGTTTATCTTAAAGCCTCTGATGGTGGATTTAGCGGGGCATCCGGAATTAGCCCAACTGACAGTAGCAAATGTTGTGGATCGAACACTCCAGAGTCTCCTTCCGGGCCTGGAATTCAAAAAAATAGGCAAAATGGGAGAAGCTCTCGAGGCGATTTTGACCGGCGATGCGGTTATTTTCTTTGGCGATGCGCCGGAGGCTCTTGTTTTTGGGGCCAGGGGATGGGAGAAGCGCGCCGTTACTGAACCAATCACGGAGACGATCGTCAAAGGTCCCCACGAGGGATTTACGGAAACGCTCCGAATTAACACCTCGCTCTTGCGGCGCAAGATCAAACATCCCTCCTTACGGCTGATCTCTTTAAAACTTGGAGACATGACGAATACCGATCTTGTAGTTACCTATATCGAGAAAATAGCAAGTCCGGATATCGTCTCCGAAGTACTGAAGAGGCTGGGTAAGATTAAGATGGATGGTGTGTTAGGGAATGGATATATCGAAGAGATGCTTGAGGATAGCCCTTATTCGCCCTTTCCGCAAATCGCCTTTACGGAGCGTCCGGATGTCTTGGCCGGAAAGCTTCTGGAAGGGAAAGTGGGCATTATTCTCGACGGGACCCCCATTGTTCTTGTGGTACCGGCGCTTTTGACGCAGTTTTTAAATGTGAATGAAGACTACTACCAGCGGCCCATAGCGGCGGTTCTTTTTCGCTTTGTCCGCTATTTGGGAGCATTTGTAGCTCTCCTGGCTCCGAGTATATATATAGCGGTAACGACGTTTCATCAGGAAATTATACCGACAGATCTCCTGATGAGCATATCGGCAGGCCGGCGAGGAGTACCCTTTCCGGCCCTTTTAGAGGCCTTGATGATGACGGTTGTTTTAGAAGTATTGCAGGAAGCGGGGCTCCGCTTACCAAAACCGATTGGGCAGACAATTGGCATTGTCGGGGCGCTGATTATCGGCGACGCGGCCGTGAAGGCCGGATTGGTCAGCCCTCTGATGGTGATCATCATTGGCATAACAGCAGTAGCGAGTTATGCTATTCCCTATTACGATTTAAGTCTTGCGGTGCGGATCATGCGCTTTCCGCTGATGCTTTTGGCGGGAATTCTTGGTTTCTTTGGGGTCTCGCTCGGTCTTTATGTGATCGCCATTCACCTGCTCAGCCTTCGTTCCTTTGGAGTGCCTTACCTAAGTCCGATATCCCCTTTGCGTGTTCGGGCGGCATTGCAAGATACCTTTGTTCGGGCGCCCTGGTGGGCGTTGAAGCGTCGCCCTCAGCTGATCGATGTTGAGGAACCCCACTCCGGCGGGAAGGGGAAAGGGTAACGATGGAAAGAATCTCAACGCATCAATTTATGACCTTAGGGGCGGCAGTTCTTCTGGGCGGAACGTTTCTCATCTTAGCATCGGGAGTTACCGCAGCCGGTGGGAGGGATGGTTGGATGACTGTCTTGCCGGGCTTCACAGTGGGAATTCCTTACGGTCTAATGGCGCTTTCACTTCTGGAACAGCATCCTCAGAAGAATTTGTTGCAAATTTCAGAAATACTCTTGGGAAAATGGATCGGGAAAAGCATAGGTTGCATTTATATTCTAATGACGGGTTACTGTGGCGGACTGGCGCTGTCCGTAGTCGGAGATATCTATGAGAAATCGATTATGCTGTCGGCGCCCCTTTGGGTGTTCTACCTGGGCGGATTACTACTCGTTTTCTACTTGGTTAGGAGTGGGCTCGAAGTGTTTGCCCGTTTCGCCGAAGTCATCTTTCCCGTGATTGTAATCGCCTTGGTTCTGAATGTTACTCTCGCCATACCGCGGATTGAACCAGGAGAACTTCTGCCGATTTTGAGCGAAGGGCTTAAACCGCTTTTTTTCGGGGTGCTCAAAGTAATGCCCTTGGCGATGGAATATATCCTCTTCTTAGCGGGACTCCTTGCTTTTTTACCCACCGGTAAGCAGGAGCTGGGCCAATTGAAAACAGGGGTCTGGCGAGCTGTTTTTTTGGTAGGAATTCTCAACCTACTGGTTGTGCTAATTCAAGTTCTTGTTTTTGGACCAGGAGAAACTATCCGACTGACAACCGGAATACTTGTCTTAGGGAAGATGGTGGAAATAAGCCGGACGATTTCAGGGGTCGAATCCATATTTATGGGGGTTTGGCTGGGGGCCCTGGTCATCAAAATGAGCGCTTTATTTTTCATGGTGTCCTGGGGTCTGGAAACTGTCTTTCACTGGAAGGGCTTAAAATGGAACTGTATAGTGGCTGCCGTATTTTTGGGGATCGCTTTCGGGTTCTTCAGAGGGCCACAGATATGGAGGGAAGTTTCATTAGTGGCAGGGTATCTGCTGTTTCCTTTTGCATCCGTTTGGATACCTGCCCTTTGGGGAGTTTCGCGCTGGAAGAAGGGGGCGGGCGTTCGATGAAAAATAATAGGGGCAAAGTATTCAAGAGAGGATTTGTCTTGATCTTGCTTGTCGGCCTTCTGTTTTTAAATGGGTGTTGGGTAAAGCGGGAAGTGGAGGAATTGGCCCCTATGATCGGGGTAGGGCTTGATCTGGGGCGGAAACCGGGGACTTATCTCCTGACGGCCCAGTTTGCCCTGCCTAATAAAAGTGGGGAGACAGGTGCAGATGTTGGAGGCTGGACGTATAGCGCGGAGGTTTCAAGTACCAAGGAATTTTATGATCTGATGTCCAAGAGCTTAAATCAGATACCTTTTCAGGGCTCCCTGAAGTTGATCGTTATTGGTGAGGATGCTGCAAAAGCGGGTTTTAACGATATCATGGATTTTACCCAACGTTTTGCTGAATTTCGTCGGTCGATGTACTTGGTTTTAGCCAAAGGGAAAGCCCAGAGTATCTTAAATACGAAATTGGGTAAAGGACAAATACCGGCTATGTTTATTAAAAGTAACATTGAAACAGGTGGGACTATATCAGCTTTTCCGAAGGTTCGTTTAGGGCATTATTTCACTGTCTTAGCCAGGAAAAGTACAGCGCCAATTCTCCCGGTGGTAGAGAGTATAAAGCCGGGGGAAGGGGGCCTTGGCAGCAAGGTAGTGGGAACAGAGGGGGAACCGGAGACACAGTTGCGGCTGCAAGGTGCAGGAGTTTTGCGGGGGGATCGTTTTGTTGACTTTCTGACGGATGAAGAAACCAAAGGTTATATGTGGCTAGAGAATAATGTTGAGCAGCGCTTTATCAACACGGCAGGCAGCAAAGAAAGCAAAGTTATATTTGGTGGGCAAGTTCTGAAGTCCACGTGTAAGTATAAAGTGTCTGCTCAAGACGGAACAAGAGGGCTCCAATACCAGATCAAAGCAAGGATTGCAGTTGATGAAGTTATGGGATTGAAGCAACAACTTTCGGAGACGGAATGGGCGGATCTTCTGAAGGGGGCGGAAAAGAGCTTTGCTCAGGTGATTGAGAAAGAATGTGAGCTTTCCATTCAGAAAGAAAGAGAGATGGGCCTTGATTTTTTGGGAATTGGACGGCACGTCGAACAGCAAAATCCGGCGTATTGGAAGACAATTAAGGATCAATGGGAGCAGAAAATTGCGGATTTCCCCGTTTCTCTGAATGTTCAAGTCACAATACATCATGCGGGAATGTCAGGCAGCAGCGCAACGACTAATTCGACGGGAGAAGGGGAAGAATAGAGGGAGAAGTTTAATAGGGGGAATTAACAAATGATTAAGACGATTAATAGCCAACCGCTAATGACTACAGAAATTCAGGAAAGATTCCAAAGCAATGAAATTGTTGAGAACGAGGGAAAAGTCCTGCCGGTGTGTTATCGCTGCGCTCAAGTCCCCAGAAATGGGCTATACGACGGTTTTCGGGTCGCGGGCATGTTTTTCTGTTCGGATTGCCAGCAGGAACTGTTCATGGCTGAACAAGGCTCTCCGGAATATCAGGAATTTCTCTTTTTAATCAAAGGGCTGCTATTTAGGGGCAATTCATGAATTGCCCCTCCGGGTTTCTCACGGATCAATTAATGTGGATGAAAAATTCCCTAACTTATGTTAGAATGTAAGGAGTATCATGTGTCAGCTGTGGTTTTGTGGATAACTCGCGTTGAATGGAGGTTCATCGGTGGGTGATCTTGGAGAGGGACTGAGTCGTTATCAAAAACAAGGATCCTGCTCTTTCCATACTCCTGGCCATAAAGGTCGACAGGAGTTTTTTAATGGCTTTGATTTTCCGGGTTCTGACTTAACCGAGCTGCCGGGACTCGATCTGCTTCATGCACCGAGGGGGATAATTGCTGAGGCCCAAAAACGGTCGGCTGAGATTTTCGGAGCGGAGGAAACGTTTTTCCTGATTAATGGAGGAACGGTTGGAAATCAGGCGATGTTTCTCGCATTGGGAGACACAGCTGCGCAACGGGTTGTTGTGGAGAGAAGTTCCCATCGTTCTGTTATGTCGGCCCTGGTCTTAAGTGGCTTGACACCGGAATATATAATGCCGACAATTCATCCGGATTTTAATCTTCCGTTAGGTTTGGACGTGGAGAAGCAACAGATCCCGTGGCAAGAGGTCTCTGCTTGCCATGTCACGTATCCCAGTTATTATGGAACAGCTTTTAATTTGAACCAATTATTGGATGAAAGAAGGCACTTAGGGTGTAATACACTGATTCTTGTTGATCAGGCACACGGCGCACATTATCTAGGGCCACTATTTCCGCCAAGCGCTTTAAAGCTGGGCGCAGACCTTGTCTTACATAGTTCTCATAAGACCTTAAGCGCCCTGACTCAGTCAGCTATGCTGCATGTTCAAGGGTCCAGGGTCTCTCGCCCCCGTTTAAGGCAAAGTCTGGAACTTTTGCAATCCTCAAGCCCGAGTTATTTACTTCTAGCCTCGTTGGAACGGGCTGGAGAATTTGCTCTGGATTTTGGACGTTGGGAGTGTCTTCAGGAAGAAGTCGAAGATCTCCGGCGGAAAGTGGGGATGAGCTTCCGTATTCTCTCTCCAAAAGATGTCGGAACGTATGGCATTCACACGGCAGATTGGACAAAAATCCTGATCAATACTTTGCCGTTGGGGGTTCCTGCCCCTCGCTGTGTGGAGTACCTTCGAGAAGGCTACGGCATTGAACCGGAGTTTTGGGATGAGGAAAACATTCTCTTTATGTTAGGAATTGGGAACACGCCGGAGGATATTCGCAGGCTCACGAAGGGGTTAGAAAGTTTGGCGAGTTTCGCTCATTCGGTTGGCTTTGCTGAATCGACAAAGCGAGGGGGAAACGATAGGCCTGGAATTCCTCCTTTGCCACATCTGATGCTTTCCCCACGGGATGCTTTTTTTGCCCATAAACGCCAAATCCCTCTTAAGGATAGTTTGGGGCATATTGTCGGCGAAACGATCTCCCCTTATCCGCCAGGAATTCCTGTCGTTGTGATGGGGGAACAAATGACTTGCGAAGTTCTGGGTACTCTGCTCACTGCCGGAGAGGGGCTTTGGCAAGGGTGGGACGGTTTTGAGAACCAAACAATTTGGATTGTCGAGGAGGAATAATGAATCTACAGTTAGCGCTTTTGGAGAAGGCGGCACGTGAAAACCGCTTGGCACATCTCTTATTGTTTCATGGAGGAAGTGCACTGCATCAGAGGGAGACGGCTCTCCGGTTAGCGCAGATTTTAAACTGTAGTCAGCCCACACCGGAGGGACCTTGCCAGGAATGCTTCGCTTGTCATAAAATCAGCAGTGGAAATCATCCAGATGTTTTATGGCTGAAACCGCTTAAAACCACCATAGGGATTGAGCAAGTCCTCGTCTGGCAACAAAAGGTATACTTTAAGCATTACGAGGGAAACTATAAAGTTTCTGTCATTGAGCGGGCGGATTCAGTGACGTTACCGGCAGCTAATGCCTTATTGAAGGTTATTGAAGAACCTCCGGAGCGAACCGTTATCATATTATGTGCCCAAAATGCTGAAGGAATTTTACCCACTATACAGAGCAGAGCACAGCTGGTTTATTTCCCGGATCTTACTGAAGAAAATTGGTTAACTGGGTTGGGAGAGGCGGATCAGCAAGAAGCAGCGCGGGCCTTTCGTTTAAGTGGGAAAAACCAAAACTTGGCGACAGCTATTCTTGAGCACGGTGTATCATTGCTGCAAGAATGGATCGAAAGGTTTCGGACTGCGGTAGAAGAAAGAGATTTTCTTAAACTTTATGCGCTGTTCCCGATCGATAGGAATCAAGCCGTTCTTTATTTGCAAGTCCTGGCGGTACAGACCCGAGAAGGGATTTATAAGGGCAAGATTCGTCCTTTTGAGCTTTTGGCGATCGGAAAAGCTTCTGATGTACTACGACAACAAGTCAATCCGCGACTTGTGATTGAAGTGTTAGCTTTAGAATTATTCCAACAAGGAGGGGCTTCCTGTGATTGAGGTTGTAGGCGTTCGCTTTAAACACGCCGGTAAAATATATTATTTCTCCCCGGGAGACCTTAAGCTTGCTGAGTCTGATAAGGTGATTGTTGAAACAGCAAGGGGGGTTGAATTTGGTGAATTGGTCATCCCCTCGCGTCATGTTACTGACGAGGAAGTGATTCTGCCTTTAAAACAGGTCATGCGTAAGGCAACGGCCTCGGATGAACAGTTTGTCGGGCAGAATAAAACAAAAGAAAAAGAAGCTTTCCAAATTTGCTTGAAGAAAATTTCAGAACATCAATTGCCGATGAAATTAGTCGATGTTGAGTATACGTTTGACGGTAATAAGATTATTTTTTCCTTTACGGCGGAGGGACGAGTTGACTTCAGGGAATTGGTAAAGGACTTAGCCGCAATATTTAGGACTCGTATTGAACTACGCCAAATAGGAGTACGTGACGAGGCTAAAATGCTTGGTGGGGTCGGGTCTTGCGGACGGATTCTCTGTTGTACTTCCTTCTTGGGAGACTTTGAACCGGTTTCGATTCGCATGGCTAAGGATCAAAAACTCTCTCTTAATCCAACTAAAATTTCTGGAATTTGTGGTCGTCTCATGTGCTGCCTTAAGTATGAAAATGGTTGTTATAAATCCGAAGATAAAGAGCATTGTTCACGTCACAACACTCAAGTAGGGGAAAAGATGACAATAACTCCGGATGAAGTAAACTCCCGAGCGGACAGGGTCTTCTCCGCAAAACCTGATGGGATACTGCAACGCAATAGGAAAGGGGAAAAGCCCAAAGGAAAGAGTGAGAGAGTATGAGTCAGTTGACCCAGGCCCTTACAGAAGTAGAAGAAAAATTGCGTTCTCTTCTTGAAGAGGTTAACCGTTTACAACCTTATGTTCAAGCTTTGGAGGAAGAAAATATAAAGTTAAAACGGGAATGGACCTTTCCTGAAAAGGAAACAGAACGCGTTATAGCCAATGCTGAACACATTCAAGGAGTCGCCCATGATAATCTTGTGCGTCTGTATCAAGAAGGTTTCCATGTCTGCCACCTTCATTTTGGGCAACCGTTAGAAGGGGATTGCCTGTTTTGCATGGGCTTTTTGAGAAAAGATTAGGTCAAGGAGACGAAGGTATGCTGGCTAGAGGTACGTTGTATGTATGTGCGACGCCGATTGGAAATTTGGGAGATATCACCTTGCGGGTTTTAGATACGTTGCGGGAAGCAGATTTGATTGCTGCTGAGGATACCCGTCATTCCCGAAAGCTTTTGCAACATTACCAGATTAATACTCACATGACCAGTTATCACGAACATAACGAAAAGAAGAAGTCCCTGGAATTGGTGGAGAAATTAAAGATCGGCCAAACGATTGCGCTCATTTCTGATGCAGGCTTGCCAGGGATTTCTGATCCGGGATGTGAAGTAATACGTCTTTGTCATGCGGAGAATATTCCGGTAGATGTCTTGCCTGGACCTAATGCAGCACTCACGGCTTTGGTGTTATCGGGAATGCCGACGGAGCAGTTTGCTTTTCACGGATTTTTGCCTGTTGCAACGGGAACAAGGGAAAAAAACCTTGAGCAACTGGCTAATCTTCCCCAAACGCAGATTTTTTATGAGGCGCCTCATCGTTTGGTGGCGACTTTACAAGGAATCTCCGAGTACTTTGGGGAACGTGATGTGGCTGTTGTGCGCGAGTTGACAAAATTGCATCAGCAGGTACACAAGGGAACCGCCTTAGAGTTAATGGAAGCCTTTGAGTTGACAGCGCCACGAGGGGAGTGTTGTATCGTTATCGCACCCTACGTCCCCGTGAAACCAGACGGAGGCCCTGAAGAATGGCGCCAAGAGGTCAAAGAAGGCATAAGCCGAGGGTTGAGTAAGAAAGAAGCCATGAAAGAAGTGGCCAAGCGTTATGGGGTAAAAAAGTCAGAGGTTTACCGGGCGTATGAAAAAGAAGGCCTCCTAGGCCTTCCAAGTTAAATTTTTCGCTGGATCTGTCAGTTCAGTATTTTCGTCTATGTAATTAGGTCGCGAAAATTAAACGGCTGTTGATTCTACGTTTCCAGACACGGTTTCTCCCATGGCAATTGCACATTCACGACAGACGTTCTTACCGTGAAAAAGTTGGTTATCACTTGCATTACCACAAAATACACAAGCAGGCTCATACTTTTTAAGAATAATTTTTTCTTGATCCACGTAAATTTCCAGAGCGTCTTTTTCGTCAATACCTAAAGTGCGGCGAAGCTCAATAGGTAAAACAATACGACCAAGTTCATCTACTTTTCTCACGATTCCGGTTGATTTCATCATTAAATTTTTCAACTCCTCTTTACAACAATAACCGACAGGAAACTACAGCCTTATGATACCAATCGTTCCATTTAAAGTCAACCCCTTTTTTCATTTGGTTTATACTTTTTTTAAACAATTAAGAGATATAGATTTCCTTCATATTAATTCCTAATTGTGGGTATACTTGGAAAATATTATACCTATGAAACATTCCCAAGTTAATTGAGAGGGGGGGACATTTTGGTAAAATATTATATTACAACTCCGATTTTCTATCCGAATTCAAGCCCGCATATTGGAACGGCTTATACAACGGTTGCAGCTGACACGCTTGCTCGCTATCATAGATTACGGGGGGATGAAGTGTACTTTTTAACTGGTACGGATGAAAACGCACAGAAAATTGTTCGCACCGCCGAAGCAAATCATATCGACCCCAGGACTTATGTGGATGGCGTGGTAGAACGCTTTAGGGAATTATGGCTGGCCTTGGATATTTCTTATGATGACTTTATTCGGACGACAGAGGTACGTCATCACAAAGTTGTACAACAAATTTTTACGAAGCTATACGAACAAGGGGATATCTATAAGTCGGAGTATGCGGGCTGGTATTGTACCCCTTGTGAAACGTTTTGGCTGGAAAATAAATTAGTTGAGGGCAAATGTCCTAACGCTGATTGTGGCCGAGATGTGGAACTGCTCAAGGAAGAAAGTTATTTTTTTCGCCTTTCAAAATATCAGGATGCCTTACTTAAACACATCGAAGAGCATCAGGAATTCATCCAACCGGTTTCCCGTCGCAACGAAATGCTGCGCTTTATCGAGGGTGGTTTAGGGGATCTCTGCGTTTCACGCACTACATTTCAGTGGGGAATCAAAGTACCCTTTGATCCGAAACACGTTGTATACGTATGGCTGGACGCCCTGATTAATTATATTTCAGCGCTCGGTTACCCGGATGGGGAAAATTATCAACAGTATTGGCCTGCTGATGTTCACCTCATGGGAAAAGATATAGTGCGTTTTCATGCTGTGATTTGGCCTATTATTCTTATGGCCTTAGATATTCCTCTACCTAAAGTAATCTATGGACATGGCTGGTATCTAACTCAAGATGGAGGGAAAATTTCCAAGTCCCGAGGAAATGTTGAGGATTCCTTTGAGTTGATTCAAAGATACGGCTCGGATGCCATTCGATATTTCTTATTACGTGAAATGCAGGTGGGCATGGATGGTACGTATTCTGAAGATAACGTGGTTGAACGCCTAAACAGAGATTTGGCCAATGATTTTGGAAATTTCGTATCTCGTAGTTTAGCACTGGGTGTAAAGTATCGGGCGGGGATTTTTCCCCGTCCAGGGCAGGACGGCTCACAGGAGATAGAATTGCGGGCGTTAAGTCAGGAGGTAAAAAAAGCTGTCGAAAAAAGGCTTGAGGGTTTCGATCCCGCGAGTGCACTGGAAGAGATTTGGCGCTTTGTGGCACGTTGTAATAAATATGTCGATGAAACAGCGCCATGGGTGCTTGCTAAGCAAGAGGAACTGCGGGAGCGCCTGGATACTGTTCTGTATACATTCGTGGAATGTATACGCGTTATGGCAGTTTTGACGGCCCCTTTTATGCCTGGGTTACCACCCAGAATTTGTGCGCTCCTAGGTCTTGATGAAGGGCTCATCCGTTGGGAAGAAGCGGATCAATGGGGTATCCTGGAACCCGGGATAAAAGTGCAAAAGGGAGAACAGCTTTTCCCAAGAATTGATATTTCGCAATTTTCGACAGTAGAGGAGACGGAACAAGTGGATCAAGATCGAAACCAGGATCAAAACATAAGCCAAACCCAAGCTCAAAAAGAAACCATCGAACCTGTTCCATTGCTCGAATTTGAGCCTATCAAAGAAGAAATCAGCATTGAGGATTTTTCCAAACTGGATTTACGTGTCGGGAAAGTTCTAAGTGCAGAGAAAGTAGAAAAGACTGATAAACTTATGAAGTTAGAAGTCGAAGTGGCTGGCGTTGTGCGTACGGTGGTCTCAGGCATTGCTAAACACTATGCGTCAGAAGACCTAGTAAACCAAAATGTGGTCTTGGTGGCTAATTTGAAACCTACCAAGCTGAGGGGAATCACCTCCCAAGGTATGATATTGGCAGCATCACAGGGGGAAGTGTTGGAAGTCCTTATGGTCAACAAAAATCTTCCCGGAGGGGCGCGGATCAAATGATTTGGGATACACATGCGCACTTAGATGATCCTGTTTATTCGGAAGACTTCGAAGAAGTTGCAGCACGAATGAAGTCAGCCGGGATTTCCCGGCTGACAAATGTGGGATGTGATCTCCCTTCTTCAGAACGATCTGTGCAGCTGGCTCAAGACTACGATTTTATCTTTGCGGCAATTGGCATCCACCCGCACTATGCCAAAGGGGCCACAGATGAAACTTGGGCAAAGCTCTTACTCTTGGCAAAACAACCGAAAGTGTTGGCTTGGGGCGAAATTGGGCTAGACTATTATCGTGATCTTTCCCCGCGCTTGATTCAAAAAGAAATATTTATTCAACAGATCATGTTAGCGAATGAAGTGGGTTTACCGATTGTTATTCATGAGCGGGATGCTCATCAGGATGTTTTGGAGATAGTAAAAGCTCATCCCCCAAAGTGCGGCGGTGTATTCCACTGCTATTCCGGGTCATGGGAAATGGCAAAGGTTCTTATGAACTTGGGATTCTATCTTTCTTTTGCCGGACCGGTGACGTATAAAAACGCTCGGCATACGGTTGAGGTCGCAGGACATGCCCCGATAGATCGTATTCTCGTGGAGACAGATTCCCCATATTTAACTCCGGAACCGCGACGTGGCAAGCGTAATGAACCGACTTACGTCCGAGAAATTGTTAAGAAAATTGCTGAGATTAAAAACTTGCCTTTTGAAGACGTCGCGCTTCAAACTATGCGAAATGCGGAAACTATTTTTAATACTAGGCAAAAAGTATAACTGACGGATAAGAGTCTGTTATGCTTTATGGGCTTAGTTCATGTTTTCTTAAACTTGTTAAAGGGAACCTTCGATATCGGAAGGTTCTTTTTATTGGGGATGCTTCATATGGTTCTGTTAAGGGGGAATAAAATGTATTCGCTACCGATTAGTACTTATTCGGATTATTGGCGTGCCACCCAAAGTTTGGAGCTCATATTTAGGCGTGGTGTATCCACTCAAGGTGAGGTTAGCCGAGGTTTATCCATCCAAGGGGAATCTGGTCCAGGTGTAGCGAGCCAAGAAGTACCTAGTCAAGGAGCTGAAAAGATATCTAAAAAATTGAAGTAGTAGACATAGAAATTCCATTTGACACGCAGTGTGTGGATTGGGGGCGCAAATCTGGGCATATTTATGTTTTACAACCCAGTTAATGGAAATAATTTGACAAACAGACTACTTATCCGTTAAAATGAGGTTGCTAGGTCTTGGGTCTCCTGGGTCCAAGGTCATATCATGTTTTTGGGGGGATTCAATGTTTCAGTTAACTCGAACTCAGGTCCTAACCTTGGTTCGGAAGTCGCATATAGTCCAAATGGTTATTTTTATATGTGCAGTATTTTTTATTGCAGGGGGGACACTTGTTTACAATGCCAAAACAATTGAGGCCCACATTGACGGACAAACGGTACCTGTTACGACGATCTATGGGACTGTGGGTCAGGCGCTCGCCCATTCGAACTTAAAATTATATCCAGAG
>JBAQLX010000333.1:0-1662 GCA_049302315.1 Desulfosporosinus sp. | reverse complement strand
TACTTGGTTCAAACGTACGAATGCCCCGTTCACAAAGGATGACTTGGGGATTACCGGCAGCTAAAATATATTCAGCGGCCAACAACCACTCCTCTATCGTTGCCGACAAGCCTCTTTTAAGGATAATAGGTTTCTCGATTTTACCGGCTAATTTCAGAAGCTCGAAATTTTGCATATTCCGGGCGCCAATTTGTAGAATATCAACCTTGTCGACCACTAAATCCAGACTAGGCGCATCAATCACTTCCGTTACACATAGTAGATCCTGTTCTTTAGCGGCTTGAACCAAATAGTTAAGTCCCTCCAGACCCAAACCTTGGAAACTATAGGGCGAGGTACGAGGTTTGAAAACCCCACCGCGCAAAATTTTCCCTCCCGCCTTTTTTACAGTCTCGGCTGACTTGCTCATCTGAAGACTTGATTCTACCGCACAGGGTCCGCCCATGAGGATAATTTCTTTTCCCCCAATGGTTACCCCGTTGACCTCAACGGTACTTCGTGCAGTTGTAAGTCCTCCTAATTTCAAATCTTTCATAAATAAAGCCTCCTGATATTATAATATATAAGAAAGTCCACGGTCATCCCAGCTCTGGGACGAAAGCCGTGTACTTCCGCATTACCACCCATTTTGGCCAAACTTGGTCCTCTCAAAAAGTACAGCATATTAAACTCGTATTTGTCGAGTTTTATTCTATGTCTAACAATAAATAATAGTTTCTCATCCCTGAAGGGACGAGAAACTATATCTCGCGTTACCACCCGACTTTGGCCAAAAAGCCACTCAACAAAGGTACGGGAATAACATCCGATACCTCCTTCCTGTTAACGGGGAAGAACCGTCCTAGCCTACTTGATTTCGTTCAGCCGACAGCTCGGGAGGGAACTTCACCTATCACTACACATAGAAGAATTTTCAGTCAAGACTCTTCCTCCCTGAAAGGTAATAAATAGCTTACTTTTCTCCGTCTTCGCTTTTAAATTGTATTTTATTATTTGTATTATATACAACAGACGTATTTTTTGTCAACTCATTATGAAATCTTCTAACTTATCTTAAAAGCTTGCTCTTTTACTCGATCTCCACCCCAGTATTTTCTAAAAATCGGGCCACCAGATTATAAAAGCCGATTGTGAGGGTCAGTTCAACCAATTCCTGGCTACTGAGAAACTGGGATAGCTCAGTGAAAGACTCTTCACCCGATTTCACATTAACTGTGACTTCCTCAGTGTATCTGAGGACAGCACGCTCTTGATCATTGAATACCATACTATTCTTATCCAGCCTAATTGCTGAGATTTGTTGTTCAGATACCCCAACCTGTTTAGCCAATATTTCATGCTGATACCACTCGTAGCGGGAATCACAAAGATAGGCAATCCGTAGAATGGCTAATTCACGCAGACGCGCATCAAGTTTTGCCTGAGTAAGTAAGGAATTTCCCATACGCATAAAATGGCGTGCGCTGTTTTCTGCATGAGCGACCATTTTGTTTATATTTAAGACGCTAAGTTGGGATTTACCTCCTGAAATCATATTGCGAGTCTTTTCCGGCATCTCTTCCAATGTCATCAATGGTAATCTGGACATTAACATTTTCCCCCTCTGATTCATTACCCTTTCTAACCGACATCTTTTTAAACATTATACAGGTACTATCCCGC
>JBAQLX010000332.1:0-1840 GCA_049302315.1 Desulfosporosinus sp. | reverse complement strand
ATACTAATGTCTATATGGAGCTGGCCGGTCTTCCTCCGGCCAAATTGCTGACCTATTTTCCTGAACTGGCTCGCAACACGGATAAAGTCATTTATGGCAGCGATTGGCCGGGCATGTCCAGGATCAAGCACAATATGGAAGCTATTCGCAAGTTACCATTACCGGCGGAGGGTGTAGAGAACATTCCTGGTGGTAATACGGTTAGGTTATTGCGTCTGTAGTTCCGTTTACTTCTGGAACAAGATGTGGTAATAATAAATAGGCAGCAGCTATACTTGCAATACTATATGTATGCTTTAAATAAGGGGATTGAGGTGGATTCAGGGAATATGGCAACTCTGGAGGAGAAGGTCAAGGGAGAAGCTGCCTTGCCCCATAAACAGATCCATTGGATGGGTAAGGAAATATTCCTTTATCGGGAAGTAACGTCAACGAACAGGGTGGCTCAACTAATGGCCCGCTCCGGAGCTCCAGAAGGCACCATCGTACTGAGCAGGACGCAGACTTCCGGTCTGGGAAGGTTGCGCCGCCAGTGGGCGTGTCCGGCAGGCCAGGGCATTTTGATGTCAATGGTCTTAAGACCTGAAATCAATGGGCAACTAATTCCTCAGCTCACCCTCCTATGTGGTGTGGTTGTTGCTGAAACTATAAAGAAAACGACGGGCTGTGCGGCGGGAATTAAATGGCCCAATGACATAGTCATGCGGGGCAAAAAGGTATGCGGCATACTCGCCCAAAGCAGTTTTTCTAAAACTACTCCTGAATACGTCATTATGGGGGTTGGAATTAATGTTAATCTTGATACCCAGCAACTCCCCTCCGATTGCCGGGAATCGAGTACTTCACTGAGGATGGAATTAGGACAAAATGTTTCGCGTTGGAAAGTATTGAAGCAGTTTATTTACTCTTGGGAGGAGCACTATCAGAGTTTTCTGCACGGGGGGCATGCTTATCTGCGAATGAAATGGATCGCAAACAATGTAACCTTGGGTAGGGAAGTATCAATCAAGCGGGATAGGGGTCCTGGACAAGGAAGGGCAGTCGATATTAGCGCAAGAGGAGGGCTGATCGTCAGTTTTCCTGACGGCTCGATGGAGGAGTTTATGGCCGAAGACTTGAGTCTGGGGAGAACTCATTATGCCCAGGATTCATAAGTTGTTATTATGACGCAGTAACACGCTTTTGATTGCCCAATTTCTATGTGTTAAACAACATTAGGGTCCCTTCCCGCCATCCATGGCTGCAGGGACACTCGGCCGTCCATGGCCAGCGGTCTAATCCCGAACGTTCTGTTCGAGTCCTTGGCTATGTTGAGTAACAGGATTTAGTTAGCACAGGAGGCAGCAACGATGGTGGATCTAAATTTACTTGAGTCAGGGAACGTATGGAAATACCTTGGCATGAAAATAGTGCGCGATTCGGAAGGTCGCTCCGGGGTGCATGTGAAAAATACGGACAATCTGCGGCAAGTTTACGGAGGCATGCATGGGGGAATCATCTCTACGGCTGTGGACGCTGCGGCTGCTGTAACGGTAAATGAGGCAGTTGGCAAGGACTATGCGGCTGCAACCGTGGAATTAAAAGTGAACTATTTGTTATCCGTCGTGGACTCAGATATATTTGGCTATGCCAAACTGGTAAAAAGGGGAAAGCAAGTGATGGTGGCAACAGTCGAAGTCTTGGACGATCGAGCTAACGTTGTGGCAATTGGCATTGTGACATACATGGTAAAGAAAATAAAGGATCTCTAACCAGGATAAATAGGAAACTCCGAGAATAATCTCGGAGTTTCGGTTATGTTAAATGAAGTGAAGGTAAGTTATACTGGAATTAAGCTAAT
>JBAQLX010000331.1:0-2749 GCA_049302315.1 Desulfosporosinus sp. | reverse complement strand
GTTAAGTTAAGTGTTGGCAAGGTGTATTTTTGACCTACCTATTTTGTGTTACGAAAAATTAGTTTTATTTTGTATTTCAGTCAATTCATTGCTAAGATTATTCTTGTGGTATTACTACAAATGCAGTGGGAATAATTGTATGCGAAATGCAGGATAATTGCGATACCATGTGCGTTATACTCTTTCGGAAGCTGATTTAATGAGTTGGCTTGGATCGGAGTAAAAATCAGACCAACTCCTATAAGCATGCAAACTTGTAAAGCAATCAGCATTATCAGTGTTGTCGCTGAAGAGATACACGATAAAAAGTACATAGCTACGGTTAAAGCCACAAATCCGGAAACTGCAAGCGGCCTGATCTCGATTTTATCATAAAGACGACCGGACAGAGGCGCAACGATTCCGTTTATAAGGCTGCCGGGCAATAATGCCAATCCTGCTACCATCGGTGTTATCCCCATGACGCTCTGCATATAGGTCGGCAGAATGATGTTTACTGCAAACGGCATCATAAATGTGATAAATATCATAACAGCTCCCAAGGTGAACAAGGGATACCGAAAGACCCTGAGCTCCAACATGGGCTGCTTTAAGGTAAACTGACGTATTGAAAATAAAACCAACCCTCCGATTCCGCACAGCAGGGAAATCACTACTGTTGAGTTCAAAAAACCTTTGCTTTCTATCGAACAGATACCAAATATTAACCCGCCAAAACCAATGGAGGAAAGTACGACTGACAGAACATCAATTTTCGGCTTAGTCAAAATTGTAATATTCTTTAAGGTTATTGTACCAAAGATTATTGCGATAAGCGCAAACGGCAGAATAAAGAAAAACAGCCAATGCCAGTCTAAATATTGCAAAATAAGGCCGGAAAGTGTGGGCCCGATTCCCGGTGCGACCACAATAACCATCATGCCTATGCCTATTGCGGCACCCCGTCTGGCAGGAGGATATATTTCCATGATTGTATTCATCATAATAGGAATCAGCATGCCGGTTCCTGCACCCTGTACCATACGGGAAACCAGCAAAACAGGGAACGACTGTGAAAAACCGCAGGAAATTGTCCCGACAGTGAATAAAATCATAGCGGTCAGATACAGCGTTTTTGTCGAGAATGTTTTCAGAAGAAAGGCAACTACCGGAACCAAAATACCTATAATCAGCATGTAAGCAGTACCCAGCCACTGAACAGTGCTTGTGGAAACATTCAAGTTCGACATTAATTGAGGAAAAGCGACATTTAAAAGTGTTTCATTCAATAAAGCAATAAATCCGCCAATCAGCAGCGGTATCATAATCAGTATCCGTTGTTTGTCATTAAGGTTCAACTCTTTTTCCATATCCATTAGTTGTGATATTCCTTTAAGTTTCCATTGCCCCGATAGACATTTTTCATTGCCTGATAGACTTAAGGATAGAATGAATGAGCGCCAGACAAAAAGATAGCCTGAGAGTTGGAGGGCGGAACTAAACTGCAGAACTAAACTTCTGATAATTCCTGCACAGGCAATGACCCCGAATGAAAATTGCATTTGGGGTCATCTGTTTAAGAATATCCAAATATATGGTATAAATATCGGAGAGAGTATGGCCGGAGGTTTTAGATAATGGAACTTGTGATCAAGTTGATAACGGTTGCCGGCCTGGGAATTATTGAGCTATGGGCAGCAATTCCATTGGGGACAGCGTTAAAACTCCATCCTTTGCTTAATGGCATGGCGTCAGCATTGGGCGCCATTATCGGAGCATTATTAGTTATTTTCCTTGGTGATCGTCTGCGCAAATGGCTGTTAAAGAGGAAGGAGAAGGAACGGAAGAACAACGGACAAATTTATAGAATCTGGGAAAAGTACGGAGTGATAGGACTAGGAATGTTGTCGTCACTTTTATTGGGAGCTCCTCTGGGGGCTGCAATAGGGATTTCATTGGGAGCATCACTAGGACGACTTATTTTTTGGATGAGTATTGGTATTGTGTTTTGGACAATTCTACTGACCACGATTAGTACTTTAGGATTTGCGGGATTTCAGATGCTTATTAGCCATTATTGAGTGGGATAAAATAAGCGTAAAGAAAAGCATAAGAGCAAGTAGCCCACCCCTTGCACGGGAGCTATTTGCTCTTCATTATTGTACCGCCCACTGCAGCCGATTGTACAACCTGATAAACATTCTGAGAAAGGGCAATGCCGGGATGCGTAAAACTGCTTCAAACGTCATCAGTTCCCATCCAGCTTTGCGAACAGAGCGTCTATATTATCAAAAACGGGCTGTTCACCGGAGGCAATTTTCACTTTTGTCATTTGCCGTTCTTTTTCTTCACTCAATGGTATATCGTCCGGCTCCAATAGGTCAATTTCATCCCAATCGGGTCGTTTATGCCCAATTGTTAAAAATTTCAAAAAATCATAAGCAGATTGCTTGGCCTCTTCTGGGAGTATCTCTACCAGCTTTAATAAATCATCATTACTGATAGCCATAAAAACGCCCCCTATCTAATGTCCGCTAATATAGATAAGCGGACATAACCTATGCCTAAAATTAAGTAAGGCTTAATGACCGCTAAGGTTTCGGCTAAGCTAAAATTAGTATGTCCGCAAAGGTAAGTCAAGAGTTAGAAGGAGCTGCAATGAATGAAAAAGGCGTCCCAACTAGCAAACTGCCTGATGCTTCCGACAGTAACTCAGATTACGCACCAGTGCGCAATCTGACATACTCCCGGGCAGTGATCCTCTTAGGAG
>JBAQLX010000330.1:0-9080 GCA_049302315.1 Desulfosporosinus sp. | reverse complement strand
CAAAAAAGTCTAAATATCCGGGGGTATCGAGAACATTAACCTTAACCCCTTGCCACTCAATCGGAATAAGACTCATACTAATCGACACTTTGTGTTTCACTTCTTCAGGTAAATAATCCGAGACGGTATTTCCCTCTGAAATTTTCCCAATACGATTGATTACACCCGAATTGAAAAGAAAGGTTTCCGCGAGGGAAGTCTTTCCTGCTCCACCATGCCCTACCAAACAGACGTTGCGAAGATGTTTTGTGTCATAGGTCTTCAAGACGATTTCCTCCTTGATATGTTTATTTAAGAAAAAGGACGTATGCCTTTTTCCCTCTCCAAACTCATATAAAGTCTTTCGCTAGCTGCATGTCAAAATCCTTTTAACTTAGAGGGTCGCCTATACATTTTATAAGCATTTCTTTTTTTCCACAAGCATAAGGTTAGGTAAGACCTAGCTTGTTTCTAGTCTTATCTTGCAATAGTCAGACCCCCATGCCGCTGCGCGGCATCACTGATGAATGAAAATCATGGAGGGTTACATGCCCAAAAGAACCTTTGTCTACGGAGCAGCCATACTCTTGGGAGCCAATTTTGTAAACCGAGTCCTGGGCTTTGCTTATCAATATTTAATTATGAACCATATTGGTGGTGAAGCTTATGGTCTATTTAACATGGTTTTCCCCGTCTACATGCTGGCCCTTATCATAACAACTGCCGGCATCCCATTCGCCATTGCCAAAATGGTCTCCGAAGAAATTTCACTTGGACGTACAGCTCAGGCACAGACCATCTTCCGCCTTGCATTTTGGCTTTTGTTTATTTCTGGTACCGTTGTATCGACTGTCTTGTATCTCATTACTCCTTTCCTGGCACATCGAATATTCCCTGACCCCAGGGTCCTTAATATATTTCTTGTTTGCACACCGGCTATTTTCATTGTCTCCATATCTTCGGTTTTTCGCGGATATTTTCAAGGCTTGCAGAATATGGTCCCTACTGCTCTGAGTCAGATATGTGAACAACTTGTCCGTGTCGCTGTAGGCTATACAGCAGCGCTTCGACTTCTCAATGCAGGTGTCGAATGGGCAGCAGCTGGGTTGGCCTTAGGCATGTTGGCTGGAGAAGTAGTCGGTTTATTGGTGATTGCCTTTCAGTATCAGTATGTATTTCCTAAATTCAAAACAGAGAGTCACGAACCGGGTTATTCACCCCGTCTAATCTTAATCAAGTTATGGCGCCTTGCCTCTCCTGTAACAGCCGGCAGGCTGCTTTCCACAGGGTTATCTGCCCTGGACGCTCTGCTCATCCCCCTGCGCCTTCAAGTGGCCGGATACGGGGCACGGGAAGCGATAACCTTATTCGGACAACTTGGGGGTTCGGCATTTACTTTATTCACCTTTCCAAGTATTTTTACCTTTGCCTTGGCAACTTCACTGGTTCCTGCCATTTCAGAAGCAGCCGCCCGACGTCAATTACATGTCGTCCGAGCCCGTAGCGCTGAAGCCATTCGTTTAACAATCCTGATTGGAATTCCATGCCTTATTATCTTATTTTATTTTTCCCTTCCACTCACATCATTTTTCAAAAGTCCACAAATTGCGCCAATTTTACGCGTGTTAGCCTTGGGAGGCATCTTTTCGTATATACAACAAACCACAACGGGAATTCTTCAAGGACTTGGAAAAGTTCATCTTCCTGTCCTCCATTCAATCATTGCGGCAATCATACGAATTCCAGTGTTGGTATATCTAACCGGTCTCCCCCAATGGGGTCTGCGTGGAACGGCTTTGGCTTATACCGTCGGTTATATTATTATGGCGGTTCTAAATCTCATGGCTATTTCACGCTATACAGGAATGCCCTTAGACCTTCAAAGATTCCTCCTCCAACCAGTCAGTGGGGGAATCGGCATGCTTCTGATTTTTCACTTATTAAACCCCCTCTTTAGCGGACAGGTTGCAGGGTATCTCACTGAATTTTCTGTTGGAATTGCAATTTACTGTCTGATCCTATGCTTCAATGGCGGGGTCACCTTAACGGATTTAAAACGGCTTCCCTGGCTGGGGAAATACCTGCCGCGCTGAGTCATATTCAAGATAATAACAAGTCAGCTTAATTCCGCCAATGACGAATTTGTTCCCCCCATTGCCAATAGGATAAGAGACCCGTTACAAGAACAGCTGCCAGAGCCAATAGTTTATAAACAAAATACACCTTGATCACGGACAAAAAGACCATACCTACGCCAAAAAGAGCAGGGATTACCAAAAATTTAAATAGCAAATTTGATTTTTCTCCGTCTCTTGAGCCGGAAAAAGAAAAAACAATAATACAAAGTACAAAATAGAATATAAAAGTTCCAATTATCATCAAGAACTATCCTCCGTTAACAAAAACACATAGTTTATCCAGAATTTGAGTACTATAAACGATCGAAAATATGTAAATACTACAACTGTCCCGAATTAAATGAAATAAAATGGGAGGGGATGTATCAGATGAGTCGAAGAAACAATAAAAGCACTAGTGGCATTCTACCCCACTCTGTATTGGAACAATTCAAATGGGAAGTTGCAGATGAATTAGGCTTGAGTTCAAAAATTAAAAGCGAGGGATGGGGGAACATGACTTCGCGCGAATGTGGCCATGTGGGGGGGCGAATCGGCGGAAGCATGGTCAAAACCATGATCCGTCGCGCGAAGGATTCCCTGAATAGCACTTCCTTATAAATCCAACATCAGGGAGTACAGACATTCTGTACTCCTTGATGTTATTTATTAGCTAAAATTGTTTGCCATGTTTTAACGCGCGCAAAATCTGTCAAATCACTATGCATGGGGGTAATAGAAATAAAGTCCTCCTGTATCGCTCTTAAATCCGTATCGAGCTCAAGGTCTTGCGCTAAATTTCCGCCCTGCCAAAAATACGTTCTTCCATGCGGGTCAACACGTCGTTCAAAAACATTTTCATAAACAGTTTTACCCAAGCGGGTCACTTTCACACCACGCCACTCAGCCAGCGGCTTTCCCGGGATATTTATATTTATTAAGCCGTCTTGATTATGCTGAACTATAAAATCCAATTGCTCCGCCAAATAAATTGCACCTGGTTCAAAGTTCCTAAACTCATAGCTCGCCAGAGACACCGCAAGTGCGGGAACTCCGAGAAGTACCCCTTCCATCGCCGCAGAAACCGTACCTGAATAAAAAATATCCGTTCCTAAGTTGGAACCGAGGTTAATCCCGGCAATTATTAGATCAGGCTTGGAAACAAGCTCACCTTGGATAGCTAACTTCACACAATCTGACGGCGTACCACTAATGGCATACCCTTTCTGCTGTCCGACAATATTGTATTCTGTGAGTAACAAGGGCTGAAATAAAGTTATAGAATGTCCTGCAGCTGAACGCTGTCTTTCAGGGGCAACAATAATAATATCATGTTCTGTATGCGATCTAAGGGTGCGACATAATGTTTGGATTCCAGGTGCATGATAGCCATCATCATTGGTTAGTAAAATACGCATGCCCTTCCTCCAATCACTCTACTTCGTAAACAGAAATAACCATTTTATCCTCTCTTTTTGTCAAACCAAACATTAGTCGATAATCTTTTAGATTCTTATTGAGAAAATCAACAACCTTATAAAGTTCGCCATTCGCCCCAACCTGTTGTGTCGCAATAAGTTCCAATTTTCCGTGTCGATTGGACGGATTTGTTGGTTGATCATCCACCGTGATTACCTCTTTCCTAGCTTCTATGTCCTTGAATCAGAGAAAAAGCTTCTGATCTTGTAAGGGGATTAGTTCGAAATATCCCCCGTACTGCTGAGGTTAATGTTTGTGATCCCTCTTTCTTAACCCCTCGCATGGTCATACACATATGCTCTGCTTCAATAACAACCAAAACACCCAGTGGAACAAGTTCGTCGATAATTGCATCGGCGATTTGAGCCGTCAAGCGTTCTTGAAGTTGTGGTCTGCGCGCAAACCCTTCAACAACACGCGCTAATTTTGACAAACCGGTTATTTTTCCTTTGCGCGGGATATAGGCGACATGCGCCTTGCCAAAAAATGGTACCAGATGGTGCTCACACATGGAATAAACCGGGATATCCTTAACTATTACCATCTCTTCATGTAATTCGGTAAATTGCACTTTCAAATGGCGGCTAGGGTCTTCATATATCCCGGTAAAAACTTCTGCATACATTCTGGCTACTCGTTTTGGTGTATCCTTTAGCCCTTCGCGGTGAGGATCTTCTCCTATAGCCTCCAAAATCATGTAAACTGCTTGCTCAATCTTTTCTAAATCCATCCCCATAATCTTTTTCTTTTCTCCTTTACTATGGTCCTCCGGTAACAAATTTCTATAGTTGTCCTATAAAACCATGTGTTTGAGGTATGACTCGAACGTTGACAAGTTTCTTAAGCAAACGGCTTTGCCATTCCAGGAGCTGCTTAAATATGGGAGTCTGGATGACTTGTGTTTGAGTCACAGGTTGCAGAATCGTTAGAATCGATGGGTCAACCCTGGCAATTAAATCGCAGGCATGCTGAAGATCTTTCAAAGCAGTATCTATATTGACGACGATTTTGACAAATACTTCTTTTTGAATGCTGTATCGCAAAAAGGATTCATGAACATCCCAATAAGTCTTACTATCGAACGGCAATTTTATATCCATGCTGATAACATCGACCAGCGGCAATATTTGGAGAAGTTGATCCGGCATAGTCCCATTGGTTTCAAGGTAAATATTTAAACCCTTCTCTTTTAAATAAGGAAATAGGATCTGTAATTCGTCCGCCCAAAGAAGGGGCTCTCCTCCGGTAACACTCAGTGAGTGATGAATGGAAAAATCAAAGGTCTGCAGTATATCAAACAACTTATTCAGGGGTACGGGATTTTCCATCTTGCTGAAAAACCGTGTCCCCGGTACCTTCTCAACCCGAAACTGTTCTGGTACCTTCGTCTCAGTATCACAATAGGGACAGGTTAAGTTGCACTTTGGCAGACGAAGAAAGATTTGTCGGACCCCAACGTAAGGTCCTTCTCCCTGGATCGACGAGAATATTTCTGTTACAGGTAGATTAAGCATTACTAAACTCCTCGCCTGTATTTCGTGACTATTCATCAGTCCTCCTTAAAAATAGCCCATGCATCTGGAGATTCGTTGACCTGAACCCATGCTAAGCGCTTTTCTGTAAGGACCAATTCCTTCTTTAGTTCCGTAAATATTAGTCGCGCTAGGTTCTCAGCTGTCGGATTAACCCCTTTTAAACCGAATGAAGGCGAGTCATTTAACAAACTATGATCCAGCAGCAATAATTTTTCCCGAATACTCTGCTTAACTTCTCTAAAATCTATCAACATCCCCAAATGATCTAATTGTCCGCCTTCAATACAAACTACAACATCCCAACGGTGACCATGCAATTTAGCACAGTTCCCGTCATAGTTTCTGATAAAATGAGCAGCATCGAAATGCGCTTGAATACATACCTGAAACATCTTTCGCTCCTTATCTGACATAATACAATCTATTTTAGCATTATTATTTTACAAAAGAAAATCAAATATCAAATTTCTGCGTCTGAAAGGAAATGAAAAAAAAGGGAAGGGCTGCTCCCCTCTCCGTCATGCCAGCTTCAGCGCCTTATTGTAACAGTCGATAGCTGTATCAAATTGATCGATTTGATCATAAATATTTCCGAGCAAAGCCCATCCCGCTGAATGGTTTGGTTCTATTTTGATAAGTTCGTTCAGTAAAACAATACCTTCCTGCCAATTTCCTTTACGTGTGAGGCAAACACACAAATTATATAAAATGAGTGGATGATTAGGTATCAACTCTAAAGCCTCACGATAATACTCCGTTGCTTTTCTAGTGTAACCCTGATGAACCAAGATAAAGGCGTTGTTATTGAGTAATATAGGATCATTTGGATAAATTTTTTTGGCGCGTTCCAACAGGTTTAACGCGTCCTGAGAACGGCCCAGGTTTTGATAGACTGCTGCAAGGTTGCTCAATGAATCATAATGATCTGGTTCATATTTTAGAGTGAGTTTATAATACTTGATTCCTTTTTTGATCTGATTGTTTTGGATATAACAGTACGCTAATCTGGCTGCTAAATCCGGGGTTCCCCCATAACGAAGCGCCTTTTCAAAACTATTACAAGCATCAGTTAACTGTTCCAACCGCAAATGCATCTCAGCCTTCATTTCCCAATATACGGATTCATGTGGTTGAAGTTGGCAACATCCCTGAAAACACATTAAAGCTTCCTGATATTCATCATGAAAAGCGTAGATAATCCCGAGACGATAATTTGTTTCTGCATGTTTAGGCGCCGCTCGCAATGAATTAATCAGCGCTTTTATAGCCTCACGCCAATCTCCAAGTTCCAGATAACAATCCGCTAGCAAGTCCCAGAAAATCGAATTCTGCGGCTTGACCTGGATTGCCTGCTCGATTTTCTTCTTGGCCTCTGGAATAAGCGCTTGACCGATATAACACCGGGCGAGAAGATAATTTATCTCCGGTGATTCATCATTCTGCTTACTTTCCTGACATTCCAAATAATCTCTTGCTTCTTGAAAAGCTTGAGCTTCGATCAAATAGCGCACCACTGTTAAACACGACTTAGGCGAATCCCGATTTAATAAATCCGCCCATTTTAAGATAGCTTCATCCGTCCTTCCAAAACAATGATGCCATTTAGCCTGGAGAGAATTCCACAAATACGAACTTTTGAGAGATGGCATTTTATGTTTGTCATTCGAGACCAAAGATAGATTCATTGTCTTCGCCCCTTTTTACTTATTTTACCATATATGTGTTCTCCTTTCGCAACGCCAACCCCTTCTCTTTAGACCAAAAATCTATCATCAAATGTCTGATAAATGTGCGGTAATTCGTAAATATCAACCACTATATCCTCTCCACTCGCCAGCTTTCCTGCAATACTATTCCTGGTTCTTTATAATAGCTCATAATCCCATAAAAAATCTCAAAAAAAGAGGCCTCGCTTTTGGCGCATTCCTTTTTGTATGCAATTTGAACTATAGGTAAGGCTCGACTCAACAGTGTACGTGATGAAAATTTGCAGTATTGTACAAATAATTCTTGATATCTACACTAATATCGTGTACACTATAATAGGAGGTGATTGTTATGCTTAAAAATATAACCCTGAGCGCTGAAGAAAAGTTGATTGAAGATGCCAGAAAAAAAGCGAAGTTAAATAATACGACTTTGAATGACTTGTTCCGACATTGGCTTGCCGGGTATTCAAGAGAAAAAAATCTGACAGACAAATTGGACATATTCTTATCCAAAACAGAATATGTTTCAAGTGGAAGGAGCTTTACAAGGGATGAACTTAACGAAAGATAGATATTTCATCGATACAAATATAATCATCTATATGTTTGATAAGGATCATCCTCAAAAAAAGGAAACAGCCGTAATAATTGTCAAAGAAGCTCTTGAATCGGGCAAAGGTGTTATCAGTTATCAGGTTATTCAGGAATTTTGCAATGTTGCGCTAAAAAAATTCAAGACTCCTATGACCCCAAGCGATTGTAGTTCTTTCATCACCAGGTATCTTTTTCCCTTGTGTTCCGTTTTTCCCGGCATCGAACTGTTCAGTTCGGCACTGGAGATCAGCGAAAGCACACAATACAGTTTCTATGACTCGCTTATCCTGTCATCTTCTTTATTTTCAGGATGTGGTACTGTTTTTACTGAGGATATGCAGCACAATCAGATTGTTCGCAATATGAAAATAATAAATCCCTTTTGCGAGGGTTGAATGAAATCACATTAAACAAAGCAAGAGATGTTGTCCCACAAGGAATGACATCTCTCGTTTGCTTTTCTGTTAATCGTTATATGGATTTATTTTCCAAGGCTTCTATTGAACAAGAATAAGCGAGAGGCGTTATTCCCTGCGGGACAACGCTTTATTCTTTATTCCATACCCATCTGTGAAAGCTGCTTTATTTGATCACGCCTACCATAGATAACGGCAGTAACCTGAACTTTAATATTTTCTTCGTCAATCCAAAAATAGACGAGAAAATTTTTTACCGGCATTTTATGAATGCCTAAACTCTGCCACGGTTCTTCTTCTGTCAATGCGACCCTCTGAGGAAATTGAGAAAGCGATGAAGTTGCACTTTCAATTTCATCAAGCAAACGCAGAGCGGCTTTGGGGGTCTTTAACTCAGAAGCAATGTATTTAACAATTGCTTGCAGTTGTTCCTCTGCCTGAGTAGTGATTTTAACGATGTACGTCTTATCCGTCATAAATTATAGTTCTCGTCTTAACTCTGAAAATACCTCAGAAGCAGGACGAGAACGATCTGCTTTTGCTTCGTCCAACCCTTTTTGCATGATTGTGTTAAATGCCGCGGCGTCCATTTCATCAAGCGCCACCGGAGCGGTAGGGATTGACAGGGAGAACGGAATGCTTTTCGTCATGACGATTTGCTTGTAAAGCATATTGATTACAACGGAAGCCGGAACTCCCAACTTTGCCATGATTGATTCCGCTTTTTCTTTTATATCGGGTTCAACGCGAGCAAGAACATTTGCTGTTTTAATGGCCACGATGATTCCACCTTTCATTTTTCTTTTCTCTATTATATTCTATTGTATAACTTTTAGCAATACATTATTCGAGTTTCCTTAATTTGTTCCTTAGAACAAGAGATAGGCGCCATCCCTTGTGGGACAACGCCTCTCTCTTGCATTTCCGTATCGGTTTGGGGTACGGTTCAATAAGTTTCTCTATTAAACAGCGCCTTTAGGCGGCTTTCTTTTTGTATATAATTTGAACCATGGGTAAGACTGCAACATAAAAAGAGGATGATATCTTTCGAGATACTATCCTCTCATACTTTTTTTGCAGAGTGATCTTTACTTTTCAGTCAATCGTAATATGAATTTCCTTGCCAAGGCTTCGGGCAATTTTAGTGACAAAATCCAGTGAAGGGTTGTAGTCGCCGCTTTCAAAACGGGATATGTTGGATTTTTGTGTCCCGACACGCAAGGCAAGCTCTTCCTGAGTAATGTTCAGCTG
>JBAQLX010000329.1:0-6924 GCA_049302315.1 Desulfosporosinus sp. | reverse complement strand
ATAGAGTCCGCCGGTCAGTTCACGCAAAACGACGAGATCAACGTCCTTGACCACCTCAGGCCGCAGCGTTGAGGCATCTACCAACATGGGGCTCATTTTTACAGGCCGGATATTCGCGTAAAGACCGAGGGCCTTTCTGATTTTGAGAAGCCCTCCCAATTCCGGACGTTCCTGTGCTGGAAGGGTGTCCCATTTAGGACCACCCACTGAACCCATGAGAATCGCATCCGCCGCCAAAGCCGCCGCTAACGTTTCATCAGGCAGCGCCTTGCCTGCTTCGTCAATAGCTGCCCCGCCGATTAAACCGTAATTAAAATTCAGGCTGATCGAGCGACCTTTGACCACCGCTTGTAAAACCTTAACCGCTTCCGGGGTAATTTCTATTCCTATGCCGTCTCCCGGAAGAACCAAAATATTAGGCATTGTTTTTCCTCCCTTTCACGTAGGGAACAAGCCCACCGGCGCGAATTAATTCCTGCATAAAGGGAGGAAAGGAAGCTGCCTGATATTTCTGATGGGTCGTCAGATTCTCAATCGTTCCCGACTCAATATCAACTTCCAGCTCATTGCCTTGAGAAATTCCCGCCACAGCCTCCGGGCATTCCATAATCGGCAGCCCAATATTTAACGCATTACGATAAAAAATTCGGGCAAACGACTCAGCAATCACCACTTTTATACCACAAACCTTAATCGCTATCGGGGCATGCTCGCGCGAGGAACCGCAGCCGAAGTTTTTCCCCCCCACCATAATGTCCCCGGCTTGCACATCCTGCGCAAAAGACGTACCTGCATCTTCCATGCAATGGGCCGCCAGATGTTCAGGAGTGGATTTATTTAAATAACGGGCCGGCAAAATGATATCCGTATCTATGTCATCCCCAAACTTCCACGCTTTTCCCAATCTAAGACACCTCCTCCGGATGGGCTATTTGACCCTTGAGAGCAGAGGCTGCTGCGACCGCAGGATTGGCTAAGTAGACTTCACTTTCCACATGCCCCATGCGTCCCACAAAATTCCGATTTGTGGTGGATACAGCCCGCTCCCCTTTGGCCAAAATTCCCATGTGACCACCCAGACAGGGACCACAGGTCGGCGTGCTGACTGCAGCTCCCGCCTCAATCAAGGTGTCAATAATTCCCTCGCGCATAGCGTTCCGCAAAATAGTTTGCGTTCCTGGGAAAACCAAACAACGGATTTCCGGGTGCACTTTCTTCCCCCGCAGAATGTCCGCCGCGATCCGCAGATCTTCCAGCCGGCCATTAGTGCAGGATCCGATCACAACCTGGTCAATTTTAATCCCGCTGGCCTCCTGGACTGATTTGGCGTTTTCCGGGGAATGAGGGAAGGACACCTGCAAGGGGATCTCGGATACTTCAAATTCCTGGACTTCCCTGTAATGAGCGTCTTGATCACTATAGTACAAAGGATACGAGCGAGATGCTCGTCCTTCAAGATAAGCAAACGTTTTGTCATCCGGCGCGATTATGCCATTTTTAGCGCCGGCTTCAATCGCCATATTGCAGATCGTAAAACGATTATCCATGGATAAGGCCGCTATTCCTTCGCCGGTGAACTCCATTGCCCGGTAGCGAGCCCCATCGACACCTAATTTCCCGATCAGATAAAGGATCAGGTCTTTCCCGCCGACCCATTTTTGAAACCGGGTCCCATGGAAGATAAACTTCATGGATTCCGGAACCCGAAACCAAGCTTCGCCGGTCGCTAATCCTGCCGCCAAATCTGTACTCCCGACCCCCGCGGCAAAAGCTCCAACAGCTCCATAGGTGCAGGTATGGGAGTCAGCGCCAATAATCAGGTCTCCGGGCAAAGTCAGTCCTTGTTCCGGCAGCAGACAATGTTCAATCCCCATCTGTCCCACTTCAAAATAATGTTCAATCTGCTGTTCTCGTGCAAAGTCTCGCATAAATTTGCATTGTTCCGCCGAAGCAATATCTTTATTGGGAGCAAAATGGTCCGGAACAAGAGCAACCTTATTACGATCGAACACATTTTTCGTTCCAAATTTGGCAAACTCCTGGATCGCCACAGGCGCTGTAACATCATTTGCCAAGACAAAATCCAACTTCGCCGTGATCAATTGCCCCGGAACGACGTTATCCAGTCCGGCATGCTGCGCCAGAATCTTTTCGGTAATGGTCATTGACATGGCTCTTCCTCACTCCCTGGAAATAATCCAAGCATCTCTAAGAGTAGTATCAAATATCTCGATCCGGCGCATGCGCCAACCTCCATTTACTCGTGTTTTTGAAGCCAGCTCATCATGCCTCTTAATTCTCCCCCAACCTTTTCAATAAGATGATCTTCTTCTTTGCGATTCATAGCGTTAAAAGCCGGTCGATTAACCTGGTTTTCGAGTAACCACGCTTTGGCAAAGCTGCCATCTTGAATTTCTTCCAAAACTTTTCCCATTTCCTGGCGAGTTGCTTGATTAATAATCCGTTTTCCGGTCATCAGATCCCCGTACTGCGCGGTATCCGAGATAGAATAACGCATCCATTGTAAGCCGCCTTCATAAATCAAATCAACGATCAGCTTAAGTTCATGACAGCATTCAAAATAAGCAATTTCCGGCTGGTAGCCGGCTCCTACCAACGTATCAAAGCCAGCTTTGATCAGTTCTGTAACTCCTCCACAAAGGACTGCCTGTTCTCCGAACAAGTCCGTCTCCGTTTCCTCTTTAAAGGTTGTTTCCAGAACGCCGGCCTTCGTTGAACCAATTCCCTTGGCATAAGCCAGGGCTAATTCTTTGGCTTGGCCTGTGGCGTTTTGAAAGACCGCGATCAAGGACGGTACTCCTTTACCTTCTGTATAAGTGCGCCGCACCAGGTGACCGGGGCTTTTAGGCGCTACCATAAAGACGTCGACATCTCCGGGCGGAACAATTTGCCCAAAGTGAATATTAAAGCCGTGCGAAAAGACGAGCGCTTTCCCGGCTGTAAGATGCTCTTTTATTTCTGCATGATAGACCCTGCTTTGCAGCTCATCAGGAAGCAAAATTTGAATAATATCCGCTCGCGCAGCTGCCTCTGAAACCGTCATAACCTCCATGCCGGCCTCAACTGCCCGCTTCCAATTGACACTGCCCGGTAAGTCCGCGACCAGAACCTTAAGACCTGAATCTTTGAGATTTTGGGCCTGGGCATGCCCTTGACTGCCAAATCCCATAACCGCAATGACTTTCCCTTTTAACAACTCCAGATTCGCATCTACCTCATAATACATTTTTGCCATTTTTGCTAACTTCCTTTCAATTATGAGTCTTTCCCTCAAACAGACCTGTTACCATATATATTATACCACACCATCCAGAATCCTTATAATTCAGATCGCAACATGGCAATCTTGCCGGTTCTCACCAGCTCTAATAACCCATAGGGACTAATCGCATTCACAAAGGCATCAATTTTGGCAATATCCCCGGTCAACTCAACGGTAATATGGCTTCTGCCCATATCTACAATTCGTCCCCGAAAAACTTCGACTGTCTGGAAAACCACAGCACGGGTTTCCGTGCTGACTTCAACCCGTATTAACGCCAGCTCTCGCTCAACAACACTTTCCCCCGTCAGATCCGAAACTGTATGCACAACCACCAGTTTACTGAGTTGATTTCTCACTTGCTCAATGACTTGATCATCACCGTCTACGACAATCGTCATCCTCGAAACATCAGGATCTTCCGTCTGACAAACTGTCAGGCTATCTATGTTATACCCCCGGCGAGCGAACAAGCCCGCTACCCGGATTAAAACTCCGGGGTGGTTCTCCACCAGGACTGCCAGTGTATGCAACATGTTATTACCTCACAATCATTTCAGTAATGTCTTTACCAGGCGGAATTAAGGGCAATACAGCTTCGTCCGGGGAGATCGCAAAATTCACCAGCACCGGTCCGGGATGTTTGATCGCCTCCGCTATGGCGCTTTGCACCTGCTCAGTGGAATCGACATTAATGCCCAGCATCCCATAGGCCTCCGCTACTTTGACAAAATCCGGATTGCCATCGAGCTGTGTTTGACTATACCGCCCCCCATAAAAGCTTTTCTGCCATTGGCGAACCAAGCCAAGGACGCCATTGTTCAGTAAGATAATTTTAATCGGAAGTTTGTTCTGAGCAACAGTTCCTAACTCCTGGAGCGACATCTGTAAGGAACCGTCTCCCGTTATCAAAACCACCAAAGCGTCAGGACGGGCAACTTGGGCCCCCACGGCGGCAGGAAGTCCATAACCCATCGCTCCCAGTCCACAACTGGTCGCATAATTGCGGGGGTTCACTGTTGGATAATACTGAGCAGCCCACATTTGATGCTGGCCCACATCGGTTGTGATGATCGTATGCTCATCAGTAAGCTCTCCCAGACATTCGATCACCATTTGGGGCGTAAGTCTGTCCAAATCATAGCTCAAAGGATGATCTTTCTTCCAAACCCGTAATTGGTTCCACCAGTCGGCAACCTGAGGAACCGTAAACCCCGGTAAGATGTCCAACAATTCTTCCAGAACCGAGCGCGCATTCCCCACAATCTGAATATGCGTTTTGACCACTTTGCTTATCTCCACGGGATCGATGTCGATATGAATGACTTTTGCTTTAATGGCAAAACGATGGCCTAAACCGCTGGTCACCCGGTCATCAAAGCGTACCCCCACGGCAATCAGCAAATCACAATCATCCACGGCATAGTTCGCCGTCACCGTTCCGTGCATGCCAACCATACCTAATAAATTAGGATGCCCGAAAGGCAGGCTCCCAATGCCCATCAGAGTCGTGACCACAGGTAAATCTGCTATTTCGGCTAACTGCCTCAGAACTCCTTCTGCTCCTGACGTAACCACACCGCCCCCGGCATAAAGTACAGGTTTTCGACATTCCGAGAGCGCCTTCGCCACTTCTTCGATTTCATCGTTATTTCCCCGGCCAAACACTTTGTACCCCTTCAATTGCATATCGGCAGGAAAGGGTTCGACATTTTCCTGTGCTAAAACGTCCTTCGGGAGATCGATGAGCACAGGCCCTGGCCGACCTGTTCGGGCAAGATAAAAAGCCTCTTTAACAATTCTCGGCAGCTCCCTCGGATCTTTAACCAAATAAGAGTGCTTGGTTATGGGCATTGTAATCCCGATAATATCCGCTTCTTGAAAAGAGTCCGATCCGAGCGAACTCGTAGGAACCTGCCCCGTCAAAACGACTAAAGGGATAGAATCTGAATAGGCATTGGCAATACCCGTTACGAGATTCGTCGCCCCTGGACCGGATGTTGCTAAACAAACCCCTACCTTTCCACTAACTCGAGCATAACCATCTGCGGCGAACACCACTCCTTGTTCATGACGTGCTAGCACGTGTCGAATGGGGCTATCCAGAAGGGCATCGTACAATGGAAGTAACACGCCACCCGGATAACCGAAAAGAACGTCAACACCTTCTTGTTGCAAGGCATTTAATAAGACCGTTGCCCCTTTTAATCCTTTATTATCTTCACTCATACTCATTTTCCCTTCCAAACTCATCTGTCTGTTGCCTCTGAACACTGCTCCGGGAACTCCGTCTCCGATTCCTCACCCATCTACTTAATCACCGGGATCCTCTAAAATAAATAGCCCAAGCGTAGTCCCCTAATATCGTGGAACTTTCCGCTTGGGTTTTTTCTACCCACGGTGTAAATCCAATCTGGATTCTGTACCGCTCGGACCAGACAGGCTCTCCCCGGTCTACGGACCTCTTGCCCTTTCCTCCCCGGTCTGCGGACCTCTAGCCCTTTCCTCCCCGGTCTGCGGACCTCTAGCCCTTTCAGGGGCGGGAGCTTAGGGGCGGGAGCTTAGGAGCGGGAGCTTATACCCGGAACCCTAGGTACACTTCCTTCTCTGATATATTACAAACTTCGTATATATGATACAGAATCTATTCCTCAGTGTCAACCTTTTTTACTATGATATGTTCAATCAGTTACAGATTTTCTTGTCAAGGCTCGATAACGCGAGGTATAATGTCCACTATACAAATACATTTGTTTTTATAAGAGGAGTTGACTTACCTTGACAATTCAAATTGGCATATTAGGTTTGGGTACAGTGGGTTCTGGAGTAGTACGCATCTTACAGCAAAATGCTGAGGATATTCAAACACGAACACACTGCAAAATCCATATTAAAGGAATTCTCGATCAGGATCTTCTTAGAGAACGTGAAGTTAGCGGAGACTTTCTCTTCACTGATCAACCACCGGAAATTCTTCAAGACCCTGAAATCGATATTATTGTAGAAGTGATGGGGGGAATCGAACCCGCTCGCACATTTATTTTGGAAGCTTTACGACAGGGTAAACATGTCGTCACCGCAAATAAAGACTTAATAGCGCTTCATGGTCATGAACTTCTTGAGGCAGCCAATCAGGCCGGCAAGGACCTCTACTTCGAAGCAAGCGTTGGCGGCGGAATCCCGATAATTGCTGCTTTGAAGGAGTCCCTGGCCGCCAATCGCATTACCGACGTCCTTGGGATTATTAATGGCACGACCAACTACATTCTTACTGCCATGGCCGAGCAGGGCCGAGAGTATTCAGAAGTCCTTGCAGAAGCACAACTTTTAGGATATGCCGAAGCTGACCCTTCTGCTGATGTCGACGGCTTGGATGCTGCCCGAAAACTTGCCATTCTATCCTCCATCGCCTTTAATTCGCGCGTAGCCCTCCAGGACGTCTTTGTAGAAGGCATTTCAAAAATTACTCGTGAAGATCTGGCTTATGCCACTGAGCTTGGCTGTACCATCAAACTATTAGCCATTGCAAAAAATCAGGATGAAGGAATCGAAGTGCGCGTTCATCCGGCAATATTACCTCTTACCCATCCGCTGGCCTCTGTAAGCGGTGTTTTCAATGCCATTTATGTCGTGGGTGATGC
>JBAQLX010000328.1:0-7011 GCA_049302315.1 Desulfosporosinus sp. | reverse complement strand
GCCCTATAGGGCTTCCCAACCTGTTCGCTCCTGCAGCAATTCCCATTATCATTAGCTGAGTAGCATTTATAGATCCATAACCCGAAAATTTTACTCCAATATGTTTTGGCACCGTATTGCGCATTATCATTACATCTTTTATCAAGGGAAATCCCCCTTTCCCTGTAGATGTCTTTACTAAATCAACTCCCGCTTCTGTAGAACATTCACACGCTGCCTTAATTTCTTCTTCCGTAAGTGATCCTGTCTCCAATATTGCCTTGACTTCCAAGCCACTGTCATGTCCAATTTTCACAACTTCACCTATATCATAGGTATACAACTTATAATTCTTTGCTTTTAATAATCCAATATTCGCGACCATATCAATAGCAGCCGATTTGCCGTTAAGGGTTTTTATTGCCTCCCCTGCCTCGAATACTTTGCATGTTGTAGGCGTAGCCCCCAATGGAAAACCAATAACAAAACAGACGTCAACTTCTGTATCCTGCAGTTCTTTCGCTACTACAGGGGTCCAGTAAGGGTTTGTACAAACCGATTTGAATACAAATTCCTTTGAAACCCTGCAGACTTCTTTTACTTGACTCTCTGTTGCATCTTGTGCCAGAATTGTCTGATCAATCATTCTTGCAATTTTTTCCTTCGAGTATTCCTCTCCCTTAATAATCATTTTTTATATTCTCCCTTCTTTTTTAGCAATGACTTCTTCTGCAGCTTTCACAATATCCTCGGGCATCATATGATACTTTTCCATTAGATATTCTTTTTTGCCGACTTCTCCAAAATGATCATTTACCCCAATCCTTTTTATTGGAACCGGGTATTCATAAGATAAAAGCTCTGCTATAGCACTGCCCAAGCCTCCAATAATATTATGATTTTCAGCAGTTACTACCGCGCCAGTTTCTCGTGCTGCAGAAATAATTCCTTCAAGGTAAAGAGGTTTTATAGTATGAACATTTATTACTTTTGCACTTATACCCTTTGTTTTGAGAAGTTGTGATGCTTCAATCGACGTTTTCACCATAATGCCTGTCGAAAATATCACTACATCTTTACCATCCAAAATAAGATCTGATTTTTTCAGATCGAATTTATAGTTATCATCAAAAATTTTGTAAGCTTTTTTCCTGAACAATCTAATATATACCGGTCCATCATGTTTGACTATTTCTGGAATTGCTTTTCTTAGCTGAGTCGAATCAACAGGCTCGAATATCACCATTCCAGGCAGTGTTCTCATAATTCCAACATCTTCAAAGCTCATGTGTGTACCGCCGTTGAGCTCTGCTGATACCCCTGGATCAGTACCAACTATTTTTACGTTCAAACCGGTATATGCAATCGATATTGTTATCTGGTCAAAACACCTTCTGGTTGCAAATGCTGTAAAGGAATCTGCAAACGGAATCTTTCCAAATGTACTTAATCCCGCTGCAACTCCAATCATATTAGCTTCTGCAATTCCGACGTTAATGGTTCTATACGGAAACTTTTCTTTAAACGGCTTTGTACCGGATGCCTTCATTAAATCAGCTTCAAGAAGAACGATACGTTCATCTTCTTCGGCAAGCTTTATTAATGAATCACAATATACTTCTCTCATTTCTTTTTCATCAAATTCGTTAAACATTTAGCAATTACACTCCCATAATTTGTTTAATTCTCGTGTTGCCTCTTCTACATTTTCTTGTGTTATTGGCATGCTGTGTGAAAATACTTGCCCCTCGCAGAAGGATGCTCCTTTGCCTTTAATAGTATTAAGTATTATCATTGACGGTTTATAAATTACCTCCTGTGCTTTAAGAATAGCATTGTATATTTGCTCCATATCATGCCCGTCAACTGACTGTACAAACCAACCAAAAGATCTCCACTTTTCCTCTAAAGGTTCAACTGAATTTATCTCATCAGTAAAATCATCAAGTTGCATTTTATTGTTATCAGTAAATACTATTAAATTGTTTAGCTTCTTTTGGGAAGCCAGCATTGCAGCTTCCCACACCTGGCCTTCCTGACTTTCACCATCACCAATTAGTGAGTATATTCTAATATCCGTTTTATCCATTTTTGCTGCGATTGCCATCCCAACAGCTGCAGAAATCCCCTGCGCAAGGGACCCCGCTGTCATGTCAATCCCAGGCGTTAGCTTCATATCGCAATGGCTCGGAAGGATTGTCCCGGGTTTGTTTAACTGAAGTAATTTTTCTATCGGAAAATAGCCTCGCATTGCAAGTACGGCATATAATCCCGGCCCTGCATGCCCTTTTGATAAAACGAACCTGTCTCTTCCTGCCCATTTAGGATTGCTTGGATCTATCTTCATTACCTTGTTGTATAGGACCGTCAGCGCTTCAACCATAGAAAGCGAGCCACCGATATGTCCAACACCTACCTCTCCCAGCATTCTAATTATGTTCTTTCTTGTTTCTATACTTATTTTTATTAATGATTTCAAATCTTCTTTTATCATCATCTATCTACCTTTCAAATATTAAACATCATCATTTTTCTAGAACTTTGATTCTCTTATCTCTAATATAAGTGTGTCAAGCTTCCTATCACATAAATTGTAACTGTCATAATTACTGTAGAAACAATTGTTATCACAACTCCTGATTTGGCAAAATCTTTTACACTAAAATAGCCTGCTGAATATGGAATCAGATTTGTGGGTGACGACGTTATTAATATAAATCCCTGCGATGAAGTTATTGCTGCCGGAAGTGTAATCGCAAGAGGATCAATCCCTAAGTTTATAGCAAGAGCAATAAGAATTGGAACTAAAACGGTTGCAGTTACAGTGTTGCTGGAAAATATAACCTTTAATAGAGCAGTTATCAACACTACTGTAAAGATCTGAACGACTGGATTTAAATTCCCAATTCCCCCCAGAAGCACGATCGACAACCATTCGGCAGCTCCTGTCTTGTAAAGCATTATTCCTAATGAAATTCCTGATGCAATAAGAAGTATTCCGCTCCACGAAATACTATGCTCTATTTCTTTCCATTTAATGCCGCTTACAAAAGGTAAGAAGAACAGACAAGCTGTAAACATTACAGGCATTGATATAGGAATTTCAATATTTAACCATTTTTCAAGTAATGGTGTGGAAAGCCACATTACTACAGTAATAATAAATATTATAACTGTAGAAATTTCTTCATGGTTCATCTTGGGATAGTTTTTAAACTCTTTTTTTAGTTCTTCAGTACTTTTTGACAGTGTTTTTATCTCTGGTTTAAAGAATAAAAGCAATAACAACCATGATGGAATTATCAGCATGATTGCAGTTGGAACTCCAAAAATCATCCAATCGGTAAAAGTAAGATTGATACCTGCCATATCTTTTAAAAAGCCCATAGCAATGGGATTAGCACCATTCCCCGCTGGTGTGGCAATACCTCCAATGGTTGGGCCCCAAGCCGTAGCTATCATTAATGCTTTACCAAAATTACTTTTTAATGGTTCAACGCCCTCTTCTTCTAGAATCGCCTTACCAAGAGGCATGAATATTGCAGCGACTGCCATTGCGGCCACCCACATGGATAAAAGAGCGCCAGCAACCAAAAATCCCAGAATAATGATACTGGTTTTATTTCCTGTTTTCGACAAAATAAATACCGATATGCGTCTGCCAAGACCAGAGCGGCTTATAAATGCAGATAAAATCAGGACCCCAATGAAAAAAACGAATATATCACTGCCGAAACCTACTTTTACAATATTTTTAAAACTATCTACTTGAAAGATTGTTAGAAGAAATATACTTAATAAACCTGTAATATGAAATGGTATTGCTTCTGTTATCCATAGAATGAGAGCAAAAATCATTATTCCTATTATAGTTTGCCCTGAAGACGAGAGACTTGAGCCTCTTATTTTAATAATTGAATCAGGAAGTTTAACGTTAATAATAAACATGCTAATGCCTAATGCCAGTATGATAAATATTAAACTTCTAATGTTTTTTCTCAAAGAAATTTTATTCATAGAATTCTCCAAATAGTGTCTCAATAAAACAAATTAATAGTCTTAGCCCATGTTAAGTACTGTTCTAAGAAGCTCCCCTACAAGTCTTGGTCTTTCAGCAACAACCGCACCCGATTTTGTTAAAACCTGAATTTTACTTGCCACAGTGCCTCTGCCCCCTGCAACGATCGCTCCAGCATGACCCAATCGTTTCCCTTCAGGGGCAGTTCTACCTCCAAGAAACGCCACTAGGGGTTTTTTGAAAATCCCTGCCTCTATGGCATCTGCAACCTCTTCCTCCATAGTCCCTCCAAGCTCACCGATCATTACCACCGCATCGGTTTCATTATCATTCTGATAATATGGCAGCAACTCTGCAAACCTCACACCTGGAACAGAGTCTCCCCCAACACCAATCAATGTAGATACACCAAAACCAGATTTTACCACCATGGCTGTTACTTCATTGGTAAGTGACCCGCTCCGTGTCATTATCCCAATCCTACCTGGTCTGTAGACCCTCTCAATCCAATATGGTAAAAACCCCATCATTGCTTTCCCCGGCGAAATCACTCCAGATGTGTTACCACCGACCACCAAAGCATTTGCAATTTTTGCCGCTCTTCTTATCTGTATCGAGTCATGTAGTGGAATGCCATCAGCCAAAGCAACGATTTTTTTTATACCAGCATCAAGAGCTTCAAATACTGCATCCTTTGTAACTCGCGCAGGGACAAACAACACGGATGCATCAAATTCATATTCTCTTATTGCTCTTCTCACCGTATGAAATACAGGTATATTTTCAACCATTTGTCCTTCTTTACCGGGAGTAATCCCTGCAACCACACATGTCCCCATCTCCTTCATATGCTTTGTCCAATAGCTTCCCTCCGTGCCGGTTATTCCTTGTACTAGGACTCTTGTACTTCTATCAATAAAAATGCTCATACCCTTTCACTTGCTCCTTCCAAATGAAATGTCAACTGCCTTCTTAACCGCATCTTCTGTATCCATGAGAGGAACAAGTCCCGCATTTTTCAAAATCTCATACCCCTTTTCTTCATTGGTCCCCCTAATACATGTTACAATCGGTCTGTCGGGTTTTAGCCTGTTTATTGCATCTACTATACCTTCTGCCATTACATCCGCTCTGGCGATAGTACCAAAAGTCACAATTAAAATCACTTTCGAATTGTTCTTAAGACATAATTCCATTGCCTTGTACGCCTTCTTATAATTTGGACCACCAAATTCGAGATAGTTTGCTACACTACCTCCAGCATAATTTACAAGGTCATAAACCGTTGTCGCCAAGCCTGCGCCAGCGCACATCAAGCTTATATCACCTTCAAATTGCACATATGGAATACCTTCATTATATGCTTCATATTCAATGTCGTTTTGAAAATAATCCTTGGTTTTCTTAAATTCATGTCTGAAAATCGAATTATCATCTATGCTGATTTTTCCATCTCCAGCCAGTAAATTGCCGCTTTTGGAAATGAACAACGGGTTTATCTCAACTAATTCGGCATCATTATTCTTAAACACTCTGTATAAGCTTGATATAATTGTTGATAATTTTTTGGCATTATCTATTTCGAGTCCAAGAGAATATGCAATATTTCTTGCCTGATAATCCATTAATCCAATATTTACATCTACATTTTCCCGAACAATTTTTTCCGGAAAATTAGTTGCGATTTCTTCGATATCTATACCGCCTTCTCCACATGCCATCACTGAAGCTTTTGCTTTTACAGGATCCATCATGATTGAGAGATATATTTCTTTTTCAATGCTGACCGCTTGCTCAAACAAAACTTTTCTTACGTTATACTTGCTGGTAAATAATTTCGTCGCTTCTTTTTTTGCCTCTTCAATATCATTAACAATTCTAATCAGTCCAGCTTTGCCTCTGCCACCCATCAACAACTGTGATTTTAATACGGCAGGCAATCCAACTTGCTTAACAGCTTCATTAATCTGAATTGTATCGTCTATTACAATCCCTTCCGGTACAGGAATGCCTTCTTTTTTAAACAATGCTTTCGCTTCATATTCAAATAGTTTCAAAATAAATTACACTCCTTATTTAAGCATTAGTCTAAATACTTTTATTATTGTTACTTCCCGTATTTCTCCCAATACTTGCCCCACATATCTTTATCACTTGGCTGATTGGGTTTAATAGGCTCAGATACCCATGTGATATTTAGCATATGGCGATAATTAATATTTTCAGTAGTTATATTACCACCCCATGTGCCACATCCTAACGTTGCCGTCGTCGGCATTCCGTTAAAGAAATTACCTCCATTTGCAGGAGCCATCGGTTGTCTGACCATAATTCGGCTTGTATTTATCCTCTCTGATACTTTGCGTATATATTCATCGTTAAAAGTATAGATACCACATGAATGTCCTCTGCCTGAATATGAAGTTAAGGATTTAACATATGATATGGCTTCATCTATTTCGCTATATTTCCATATTGTCAATACAGGTGATAGTTTTTCACCTGAAAACCTATCACTTTGATCTGGTTGACCTCCAATGACCATTAGCATATCTACGGTATCGGGAATTATAATCCCGGCATCAGTAGCTATTCGTTTGGCTGGCTGTCCAACAATTTTTGCGTTTAGAATAAAATTACCGGACTTATCAGGTTGCCACATCCATTTTTCAAGGCTGTATTTTTCTTTATCGCTGCATAAATATCCACCTAAATCTTTAAGCTCATCAATTAATTCTTTATAAATGTGTTCATGCACAATAATCGAGTTTTCAGATGAACAGGATGTAGCGTTATCAAACACCTTACTTAAATGAACCTTTTTTGCGGCATCTTTTATGTCTGCATCTTCTGCAATGATCATTACAGCGTTTCCAACACCCACACCATATGCTGGTTTACCACTGCTGTATGCTGCATGTACCATTGCGCTTCCCCCTGTAGCAACTACAAGGTCTACGCTTCTCATTAATTCCTGGCTTAATTCAACACTCGGCTCTTCGACACATTGTATA
>JBAQLX010000327.1:0-3647 GCA_049302315.1 Desulfosporosinus sp. | reverse complement strand
TGAGATAAAGATGTTGGTGAAAGATGCAGAAGAAAACGCTATGATTTGTAATATTTTTTTTAACTACGATCAATTTTATAAAAACCTAATACCTTTGAAATCAAATGATAGGCTATTTCTTTCTGCTAATGAAGATGACTTTATTTTAGACGGTTATACAATTCGTCATTTTAAGGATGTATTTAAAGTAAAAATCAAAAGAGATATGTGTGATCAAATCTTAAAAAAAGAGGGATGGACCAACAATCTTAAAACGCCTGACGTTGATATTACCGGTTGGAAAACAGTTTTTGAAAGCTTAAAGCGCATAAATAAAAATATCATTATAGAGAAAGAAACACCTGAAGAAAAAAATGATGAATTTGTTATAGGAAGAATTGAAAAGATTTATAAAAACTTCGCTTATGTATGGAATTTTGATGCTGATGGCATATGGAGTAATAGTCCTATACAAGTGCCATATTCTGAAATTACAAGCGTAACATTTTTTAGCAGGTATGTTGATATTTTTTCAAAATATATAAGCGAACCGCCATTTTTGTTGAACGATAGAATTTAATTTTTATATGTCCTTTAGATTTCAAAATAAAGTAATATCGAGGTGTGCAATGACAATTTTAGAATATATCTCAAAAATAAGAAACACTCTTCAAACAGAAAAAGAATATGATAAATACTGTTATATTTTTAAAGATTATATTCAATATTTGGAAGTATTGTTAAAAAAAGAACGTGCCAATATAAAAGCAGTTTGCCAATTGGCAATTGCGTATTATGAAGATCGCCGGGAGAACGAAGTCATAATTTCTTTAATGGAAGATGCATTGGCGAAATATGAAGACACGATGAGCAAGGCTGAATTATGTGAAATATTGAATAACCTGGCTTATATCTATGAAAAAGAACTGCAAGAGCCCGAAAAAGCTGTAAAGCTACTGAAGCGCGCAATAAGTTTGGATACGCCGTTTATCAACAGTTCTTATGCGCTTGGGGCGTTATGTTTGGACACGGATATCGATCAGGCGGAGCAGATGTTCATCAAAGTTTTGAAATCTGACCCGCAAAATGAGGAATACAGGTATCATTTAGGGTACTGCCAGATGAAAAAGAATAGCTGTGAGCAAGCACTTGCGAATTTCGAACCGATATCAGAATCTTGGAAAGATTCAAACGAACTATCTGAAAAAGCTTATTATTGCTGTGCCCTCATCATGCTTTCACTGGGGAAGAAAAGCGAAGCGGAAAGAATCGCGAATGACCTGTATCTAAAATATAAGTTAAATACTAATTCGAGTATAGATGTGTTTGAACTGATAGACTTACATTACATTCTTGAGCATTATGAAAAAGTGGTTGGGCTTTTTGAGGACAAGCATTATGATTCGAATGGCAACGAGTATGGAATTAATTTTGATAAAGACGGGGTTCAGGTTATCTTCTATTCATTGCATGTACTGGGTTATGACGAAAAGTGTAAGACCGTATTGGAATCCAAATTGGAGGATATAACGGAGATCATCGAAAATTACAGATCAGATGATGCATTGACACAAGAAGAAAAAAATGAGTCTATATCCTTTTTGGAAAACGATATAGCGGCCATCAAAGAAAGCTATAAGTCGGTGATTTGTTTAAGCACTAAACCGGAGATATCGGATATTTACCAAAATTTACGATTGGAAACGCATTGTTATCTAATTGATTGCCCAAGGCATTATAATTTTATTAAGTAAAGAAATTAAGCTAATTGAATTTAAGCAGCAGTAAAGATACAGTTCCTGAAACGAGGTTATTAGCGTGAAAACACTCTCGGCAACCCTAGAAAACCCTTGAGGTTAAAAAAGGGTATAGCAAACAAGCCCTAACGGAAGCAGAGCGTAGAAAGATTAAGCAGGTAGCGCGATATGTTCAGGGCTTACGACACCGTAGGCAACCAAGAGTTTGGCAGCTTGCCGCAAAGCTTTCTCCTTTTGCTTATTACGAAGCTCCAAGGGCATATCAACCTGGTAGAGGTCACAAGGATTGAAAACCTCACCGGTCTGGAGCATGTGATAAGCGGCAGTGAGCATCATTCTGGCAATGGCGATAATGGCTCGTTTCTTACCACGGCGCTTGGCAATCCGCTCATATTTGAGGCTGTAGTAAGCGGAAGTCTTGGATTTCACAGCGGCATGGGCCGCTTGCACGAGCGCAGGCTTGAGATAAACCCCGGCCCTCGTAATGCGAACTGACTTCTTTTTGCCTGCGGATTGATTGTTGCCGGGCGTTAGTCCCGCCCAGCAGCATAAGCGTTTCGAGGATGAGAACTGAGACATATCCGTACCGATCTCGGAGATAACCGTGGTGGCGATGTTGCGGTCAACTCCGGGAATGGTACACAGCAGGGCAATGGCGCTTTCCAAGGGCGCAACCAAACCGGCAATAGTTTGGTCTAGGTCGGCAATAAGCTGCTCTACGAAATCCAAGTGTTTGCGGACAAAACGGATGCGTGCCTTCTGTTCCGCAGTCATTTGAAAACCCTCAATGGATTCGATGACCTCGTCGGCTTTTTTCTTCAGAGAGCGTTGCAGCAAGGAAATACAATACTGTGGATCGAAGGAATCCGCGTTTACAAGGTAGTCCGTGATGGAAGAGGCAGATTTGCCAAACATGTCGGAAACGACAGCATCAAGGGCCACATTGCAAACGGTGAAAGCGTTCTGAAAGCGGTTCTTCTCACTGGATTTGCAGGAAACGAGCTTAAAACGGTATCGCGTGTACTCCCGCAAAATGCGGATATTCTTAGATGGGATAAAGCTGCCGGGAACCAGGCCGAGGCGAAAAAGGTCGCCGATCCACTTGGAGTCTTTGACATCGTCCTTGTTGCCCTTCACAGCAGCAACCCACTTGGGGTTGGCGACGGTAACACGGATGGTGTCCTCCAGCAAATTGTAAATGGGGATATAATACTTCCCTGTACTTTCCATGCAAACGTCAAAGCAGTTGTTGTCCATTAGCCATTGCTTAAACGCCAGAATGGATTTGTTAAAGGTGGAAAAGCGCTTCTTCTTGTAACTCGGAACGATGCCCTGCGTTGTAATGATCGTAGCGACGAGAAAGGTCTTGTGTACATCGACGCCACAACAAATAGGGTAAACGACTTTCAATATTCTTCCTCCTAGCAATGAAATTGCGAGGGAGAAGGCAGTGACTGGATCGCCGCACATTTAACGCTGAGCTAAAACAATGATTAGCGTGCGGCCTCATGGCGCCACTTATTTGTGCTTGTAAGGCAACCCTTACACTGGTTAGTATACTGATTTAAGCTAAGAGGCAGTCTGCAAATCCCCTCACCGTGCTTTGTAGTATACCTTCCCCTCAGAAACATTGTAACGCGGGGATGACCGCTACGCACTCTTTTCATTACTATTTGTGTCGCCCGCATAAGCGGCGAAATGGAGGTTAGTATGATAAACGGCTGAAACAGGCGAAGAATTTAGTATGAGAAATCAGAATACAAGCAATGAGAATGGGGGCTAGTCAAGGTTTTTGCAGAAGCGTATGACAAAAATAGGCATAGCAAACAATCTGAAAAAACGGTCTTTTCAGATTAAGTTCCGGTTGTTGAGAATTTAGTTTGAGAAATTTTCTTGCTCTAAATATGGGAT
>JBAQLX010000326.1:0-2743 GCA_049302315.1 Desulfosporosinus sp. | reverse complement strand
TATTGTTTGCCGTTGTTGTGACCATTCTTGCTTTACAAAATGCCGGGCCTGTTGAAGTTAATTTTTTCAACATAAAAATGGCAGTATCACAAGCTCTGGTAATATTAATTTCAACAATGTTTGGTGCGGTTATTGTGATGTTGCTCAGCCTGGTCAGATTGGTTAAGCTAAGATCAAAAGTCAAGAACTCAACTAAAACAATAATAGCATTGGAAGAAGAAAACAGGCAGTTAATATATAAGCTTGAAGCAAATACTAAAAACCAAAAGAAGGATGTTGAGCAGGGACCTAATGCAGGTACCTATCAACCAATTGATTAATATTCATTGCCCGTAGATGCAAGGCAACAGGATTATTCTCATAGGATTTAGCCGCTTCAGCGAATTTAGCAGTAATTTCTGTCTCAGCAGTTCCCAAGATTATTCTGGCCCGCCGTTCGCGTTCTGCTTGAGCCTCTCGGCTCATCGCGTCCTGTAATCCTGTGGGCAAAACGACATCCCGAATCTCCACAGCGCTAACATTAACACCCCATGGTTCTGTTAGCATATCAATTACCTCTTTTAGTTCCCGATCAATTCTTTCCCTGTCCGAAAGCATCTCAGCTAAATATGTTCGACCGATAACATCCCTTAAAGCCGTTTGTGCAGCCCAAAACACTGCATCTTTAAAATCTGCTACTTCCAGAGAAGCTTTCTTAGCATCCATAACTGTCCAAAATAACACAGCATCGACGTCAACTGGTACAGTATCTTTCGTCAAAGTTTGTTCAGCTTTAAAAGTCGTAGTGATCGTACGGTGGTCTATCCAGTTGCTTACAGAATCTACTATTGGAATTACAAAAAACAAATCAGGGCCAGCTAAGTGGCTAAACTTACCGAGACGGAGAATGACAGCTTTCTCCCACTGATCGGCAACTTTCACGCCATAACCAACTATAATCGCTGATAAAATCCCAATTACTAACCAGTCGTATCAACCAGTCAGAAACCATATCAAACCACCGGCTAGCAAAATGATAAACGCCAGGAATATGGATACTGGACTAGGTCCTCGAAATACAAAGTTGGGCAGGTTAACATTTGGATTAAGCATTTGAACAGTACCTCACATCTTAATATGGGTTAAAATATCGAATCGATTAATTGTATGTAATATTGGCTATTACGTAATATACTATCAAATGAAATATTTTTTACTAGCATCGTGCAAAACTATTGCAATTATACGTAGTGGTCCCGTGTCAGAAAGGTATGGTTCGAAAGATAGTGAAAAAATTGAAGAGAAGGGAGGAGGGTCAACATTGAATAAATATGCGCTTATAGGGGAAGAAGTAGTTTTATTGATAATCGATATCCAGGACAGATTAGTTCCTGCTATGAAATACGGAGAACAAGTTATTCAAAATACAAATATAATAATTTCCCTTGCCAAGGAATTAGGCGTTCCAATAGTCGTCACAGAACAATACCCCAAAGGCTTGGGTAAGACTGTTGCAGATGTAAGCAACAATCTTGAGGGAGCGTTAACCTACGCAAAGACTACCTTTTCCGGCTGCACAAGTGAAGTAACTTCGTCACTAAAAGGACTAGGACGAAAGAAGATCGTTATAACCGGAATGGAAACTCATGTATGTGTTTTTCAAACGGTAAGGGATTTACTTGATAACGGTTACCAGGCTTTCGTAGTGGGTGATGCGGTGTGTTCACGAACCAGGGAAAATTACTTGAACGGGTTATCTCTTATGTCTTCTATGGGAGCAGTAGTTACCAATACAGAAACAGTATTTTTCGATTTATTGAAGCAAGCGGATACACCTCTGTTCAGGGGACTCTCTAAACTAATAAAATAGGGTAAATAGCGCCATAGGTTATAGAAAAAATCAATGAAAAAGGTCACGACCACGAATGTAGTCATGACCTCACACTTATGGATGCTCACTTCAGCTTGGTGGGCGTTGTTCTCCAGGCCCCTTGCCTCCGCCACTTCCGGGTCCGGCATTTTGTGACTTGGTGGTTACGCCAGATTCCGAAAGATAGGTCAGCGAGTTTGAAAGGGCAAAATCAACTATTTTAGTGTTTCCACTATTAATCGTATAGGTAGAGCCTACCGATAATTTGGGAGAAGAAATTGCAACCGAGGTATATTGTTTTGAGGGCGTATAGGTTGCAAGAATATTTCCATCCTTATCTTTAAGCGTTATTGTACTTCCTGCCGCTTTGGTAGAGTTGTAATTCATAAGAATAGATGGTTGGAAATTAGTATTTGGGGTTTGCGGTAAATGTAGCTGCCTAAAAAACCTGGACTGTATCCGCAAATAGCCATTAGGAGAATAACAAACAACATTCTTACTAAAGAGATATTCCAATGAATAGCGGGCCCGACCTCGGCAGTATTGATCATAATTACTGCGAACAACGCGATTTTCGCAGTCAACCCGCCAACGGATTTCGCATAAGCAGTAGGTTTGCCGCGAGCTGCATCGTTGATGATCATGCCTGCCAAGCTGGGCAGTGTAACCATCATGAGGAGTTGGACCATCATATGCCAAAATTCTATATGTATTGTTTTACCTACTATCAGTTGGAAAAAAGTAGGCAACCATACCGGCACAATCAAGGTATCGAGTGTGACTACCACCAAGGTTAGTGAGACATCCCCTTTAACAATGGAAGTCCACATGATGGAAGTGACCCCGACCGGGACGGATGCCAATATTAATAACCCCACCCGAATGGTGGGGTCG
>JBAQLX010000325.1:0-2151 GCA_049302315.1 Desulfosporosinus sp. | reverse complement strand
CGCGAGGTGGGCCTGGAGAAACGACTGAGATGCTGGTGACATATATATACAATACAGCTTTTGTCTTTGGCAGGCTTGGATATGCTTCGGCTCTTTCTGTCATTATGGTATTCCTCTCAATGGCTATTGTCGCCCTGTTTGTGAAAATCCTGCCTGCGAAGGACTTATGATGAATAGGAAAAAAATACTCCCTATACTTGTATTGCTTGTTTATTTTACTATAAATTTATTTCCAATCTATTGGATATTTATTACCAGTCTTAAAACGGACCAAGAAATATATCGTCCTCAACCTACATTTTTGCCTCAAAAACCAACTATTGAAAACTATATAAAAATTTTCACTACACGTCCCTATTTAAAATATTCGGTCAATACGATTCTGATCTCCGTTGGTGCCACGGCCACATGCATTGGATTTGGTGTTTTGGCCGCATATGGATTTTCTAGATACAAATTTTCCGGCAATAAGGCGTTACGCTACCTCTTTCTCTCATCAAGGGTTTTTCCTCCTATCTCATTGATAATACCAATATTCATGATGGTAGGTTGGGTTGGTCTCTATGATACGATAACAGCCCAGATAATTGTGAATACCTATATGTGGCTTCCCTTTTTTATATGGATAAACATTAGCTTTTTCGATTCGATTCCCAAAGAGATCGATCAAGCAGCTCAAATTGATGGCTGCACGAGAATACAGTCATTCTTCAGGATTGCTCTGCCACTTGCTGTTCCAGGCATCGCAGCGAGTTCAATTATTGCTTTTTTGGGAACATGGAATGAGTTTCTCTATAATTTGATATTAGGTCCGACTCCTGCCTCAAAAAATCTTTCTGTCGGTGCCTCAGACTTTATTGCTGATATGTTTGTTTCTTGGAATCAAATGGCCGCAGGTGCAATTATCTCCTGCTTACCGGCTTTTGTTTTTGTAATATTCTTTCAGAAGTATATTGTGACCGGATTGACAGCAGGCTCTGTAAAAGGTTGATAGCAAAGGAAGGAATTATGACTTCGAAAATGAACAAATACTCTATGGTACCAGAATTAGTTGAACAAGTATCGACCAAACATAGGAGAATTGTTACAAAGCTACCTGTACCTGAGTCGCTCTCGTATTTTAAGATGATGGAAGACTATGAACCAAATTCCATGCTCGGCCAGCCACCAGTTGTTGTCGATAAGGCCGAAGGTTGCTATATCTATGATAAGTATGGCAACAAATGGCTCGATTGGGCCAGTGGAGTTCTTATTTCGAATATTGGAAATGGAAATAAAGCTATTGTCGATGCGCTTAAGAAAATGCTAGACAAACCTCTCCTTTCAACGTATGTCTTTCCACAAGAAGGGAGAACGCAATTAGCAAAGCTTCTTTGTGAAATATTCCCTTTCAAAGGGTACAGAGTTTATTTTTTATCCACCGGCTCAGAAGCAATAGAAAACTGTATTAAGCTTGCGAAGACTTATGGCCTTAGGAAATATGGAAAAGATAAGAAATATTTTATTTCATTCAAAAATTCTTTCCATGGGAGGACAATGGGCGCGCAGCTTGCTGGTGGCATGGAAAAAAGCAAAGCGTGGCTCGGCGACCTTGACGAGACATTCATACAGATTCCTTTCCCTGATGGTTATAAATGGGAAAATACAAGTTTTGATCTATTTTTGAATACATTGAAAAGCCAAGGTATAGAACCAGAACAAGTATGCGGTGTAATGTCGGAAAGTTTTCAGGGCGTTGGGCCAGATTTCTTCCCTATGGAATATATTAAAAAACTTGAAAAATGGTGTAAGTCTAATGATGTCCTGCTTATTATGGATGAAGTTCAAGCGGGGTTCTGTCGAAGTGGAAAGTGGTTTATGTTTGAGCATTATGGAATTCAGCCCGATCTTGTTGCTTGCGGTAAAGGAATATCTAGTTCACTTCCACTTTCGGCTGTTATTGGCCGTAAGGATATAATGAATATATATGCTCCTGGCTCAATGACTTCAACGCATTCGGGTTCACCTCTCCCTGTTGCTGCCGCTATAGCCAATATTCTGGAGATGAAACGGGGGAATTATCTTAACAATACGCGAAGGTTGGAGCCAATATTGAGGGAGGGTCTGGAAAAAATTCAGAATAAGCATCCTACACAAGCGGGATGTATACAT
>JBAQLX010000324.1:0-2121 GCA_049302315.1 Desulfosporosinus sp. | reverse complement strand
GAACAATAATCTCCCCTCTTTTCTAAAATTCTCTTTGCTTAGTATTAATGTGTTAAGTAATTCAAGATGTCTTTAGAATACTTTTACGTCTCAGTATAAGTATTCCTACTATCGCAACTAGTCCAAGAATAGGTAAAACGGGATGAAAAATCAAGTAGACTAAAACTATGATCGGCGTAAGCGAAATCCTGATCAGAAATTTCAGTATTTCATTTCCTGCAATAAATCCGGCAATGGGCGGAGAATGACGATAATAAAACTGGACAAAAGATTTTCCCAAGCTGTTAGTTAATAAATATTTATTGCGGAATTCCCGTAAAAGGGCAACTGCCGGTTGATATTTTGAGCCATAAGCTGCCGTAGCAATAAAACATTCATCAAAAGCCGCCACACTGGCGGAAACATCTGTTGGCAGCACATGATTGGCCTTATCTTTCAGGGCTTGCGGGGCAATGCATATTATGTTACTACCGCCGGTTAGAGCTTGATTCAAGGCAATAATTAGGGAATTCCCATTGATTACCACCGCATCATTTATTCCTAAAGGACTATAATAATTGAGACCGTCTCTGGCGAGAGTAACCTTTGCTTTAAGGTAACCTCCTGTATTGTCCACAAGCGGCTTGTCAAAATAAAGGGTCAGGATTTTATTTGAGGGATCTGCGAGGGCACTTTGAAATGCCGGAGGAGTAGCTACGCTAAACGTGACCGTATAATGTGTTTTAGTAAGCCCATCCGCCGCAGTAACGGATACTGTGGCCGTGCGGTCAGTCTGAGCACCGGTGAGATAAACTGCCTGCGTAACATTGACAGTCGCCTTGGGATCAGTAGCCGTTGCCGTAACTAGAGGTATCGTTGTTGTTCCCATGGGAAGTTCCTGGTTATAAGCAATACCATCGGCTGAGAATCCCGGGACTGTTGCGCCATCTACTTTTAGATCACTTAGCGTCGCCATCTTTCCCAGAGAAATATTGCCGCTTTCGATGTTGTAAGGGAGCACTGGAAAATCATCGCCCAGGCTATATCCAAGAAAATCATTATCATAGACCTGAAGGTTAACCAAGGTGCTGCCGGTCGAGGCAATTGACTTAAAACTTAGATCGAACAGATGAATATCGCCTGTTTTTCCCGTAGGTTGAGCAGCAACTACATTAATTGTCCCCTTTTGTGCTTCATAAAAAGTTGGCGGGGAAAAATCATTCGTTCCAAAAATATATACAAAATCAACTACAGTTGGACTATAAGTAATTTGAAAATTGTATCCACATAATCCCGGCTCAGGAACTCCACGCGCGTATACCCCCATGGCGACCGTAGGAGTATTAGCGATAACATTCTTATTTTCCAAGGCAATAATCGCCGGTGAATCGGCTGAGGCAACAGACGGCCCAACAAAAACTCCCATGGACATTATTACTATAAGGGTCAGCACCAAAACCATTAGAAAAATATTTATTAGACTACTCTTTCTCCGCAACCTATCCAATTTTCGCACCACCTAAATTAATTATGTTTAATTCCATCTAATATTTTGAGCTATTACACTTGAACCCCCAAATATCTCACTTTGGACTTGGCCAATTTGATGCAGAAAAACGTTTTGAGAATTAGTTAGCTGGTCTTTTTCATGAACTAATACTATTGGTATACCAAGCGCTGCTCCAGCCAAGGCATCAATCACATCATCGCTATCTCCATTAGCAAATGCTACTTCCGTACTGTTTGATGCCAAGGTCTGTAAAACTAAGGCATTGGTTTCAAAACGATCCCTTCCACCTAATCTTACGATAGAATTTGACGGCGCCTTAGAGCTAAGAGCTTCGAACACAGACTTACTTACTACACTCTCCCCTCCTACAACCAGGATTGAATCCGGTTTTTCTTCATCCAAAAAAGTCGCTATTTCCGAACTAAGTTCCTTACCATTTGTCAATAGAATCGGCCAACCCTTAACAGCGGCAATAGGGGCTATGCTAATGGCATCGACAAAGCTATTTTCATTGACAACAACTACCGGTACATTTTTTTTGTTCCCAACTAGCTCTTTAGCAATACTTATTGCTGTTTCCCTTCGGTTAGCTCCTCCCAGTCGCTGGGGGATACCTAAAACGGAGCTTACAC
>JBAQLX010000323.1:0-2235 GCA_049302315.1 Desulfosporosinus sp. | reverse complement strand
CGGTATGGGGAATAGCGATTTATTCCATATTTCTCGACTTGTTTAAAGGTATTCAGCCTATAGCCATAAACGATATTTTTTTAGGAGCACTTTATGGAGGGGTCATTTCGGGGATTTCCTCAAGCATTATATTTAGTCTCGGGGGCAGCCTAGGTGGAACAGACATCGTTTCTAAAGTCATTCTACGGAAGTATGGCGTGACCATGGGAACATCAGCACTTGCCATTAATGGTGTCATTATCCTGATATCCTGGGCTATACTTGGCTCAAGAGTAGCACTTTATACGTTGGTAAATTTATTCGTATATGGGCGTGTACTCGATCTGATCCAGAGTGGAGTGCCATCAAAATCTATTACCATCATATCAGACCAAGCCGAGGCTTTAGTTGACCGTATTATGATTGATTTAGGACGTGGTGCGACTTTCTTACAGGGCAGAGGAGCGTACTCTAACGAGCCTAAAAATGTGATTATCTGTGTCGTCAGTCTACCCGAAATAGGACGACTAAAACAGGCTGTGCGGGAAGTAGACCCTCAAGCCTTTATGATTGTCCAAAATGCCGGCGAAGTCCTCGGCAGAGGGTTTGTGCCGAACGATTAAATTTCATTGGAACTACTTAATTTCAGAATCCAACATTTTAAGCTCACTCAGGGTGGTTAATCGATAGCCGCGCTCTTGGAGAGCATCAATAAGCGGACCCAACGCTTTAACTGTTTGCGTACGCTGGTAACCCCCATCATGCAGGAGTATAATGGCGCCGGGAAAAACATTTTTATTAACATTGTCTACAATTTGTTTAATGCCTGGATTACACCAGTCTCGGCTATCAACACTCCACAATGCTACGATATGACCATTTTTCTGAATAGTATCAAGTTGATTTTGGGATAAAAACCCGCCAGGAGGACGATAGAAATAGGTATGGGTACCGGTTGCAGCAAAGACCTCCTGGTCTGTCTGCTTGATTTCCTCAACTAAGCGACGCTGCTGATAATCATGATGGAAACTATGGTTTCCTATTTCATGGCCTTCCATAACCAGGCGTTTTAACAAATATGGGTTTGAATGAGCCGCCTGCCCCAAAACAAAGAAAGTTGCCCGGACATTCTTTTCTTTAAGGATATCCAAAACTTCCGGTGTATCGATTGGGTCCGGACCATCATCAAAGGTCAGGGCGATGACTTTTTCCTGAGTATGCGCCATATAATAGGTACCCGGAGCACGAACCAGAGATGGTATTGTCAGTGAACGCTGAGAGATAGCGATAAGAACTCCTACGGTGATTAGAAACAGAATTACAAATGTCAGCTTACTACGGGATAACACATAAATGCGTACGTAAATCACCCCCCAAATCGGCTTCTATAATAATACCTATTGAAGAATGCCAGGTTCCATGCATATTCAACTTACAAAAAGAGATTCTGCACTAAGGACAACAATGAACGTAGGGAAGTGACAGGGATGCGTTTAAAAATCGGGGTGGATGGCGGAGCCAGTAAAACAGAGATTGTTGCGCTGGATCCCACGGGGCGAGTGCTTCGTTGCCTGCGCAAGCCAGCGAGCAATTACCATGTAGTCGGGATGGAACAAGCTGTCCGGCAAATTACAAAGGGGATTCGCGACGCCTTACAAGAGGAAACACCGGAGGGAATCGGAATCAGTCTGGCCGGTATTGACACACCGGAGGACTGGAAGATCATGGCTGATGGCCTCAAGCAAAGGTTAAAAGTCTTAGCCCTGAAAACAATGATCCCTTTACAAGAGGTTCCTGTGGTTCTGGAAAACGATGCCTTTGGGGCTATAATGTCCGTGCGCGGGAAATTTTCCGGGAATGTTTTAGCGGTCGGAACAGGGGCTGTTGCCTTAGGGGTTAACCCTGAGGGCGAAGTTTTTCGCGTCGGCGGATGGGGGCATCTCATCGGCGATCAAGGCAGCGGCTATGATATGGGGCGTAAAGCCTTGGCAGCAACGGTGGCATCCTTCGATGGGTACGGTCCCAAGAGCATATTAGAAACTATGATTACTAAACACTTGGGAGTAGCACAAGTGCAGGGTATCAGCTGCTGGCTCTACCAGAGTAAGCGCACGAACCAAGAAGTGGCAGCTTTGGTTCCAGTGGTTGTGGAAGCCGCTCAGACGGGCGACGTTATCTCTAAATTGATTCTGGATGAGTCCGGCCAAGCTTTAGGTTTATTAACGAGGGCTCTCCTGCGGAAAACTAAAGTCTTGG
>JBAQLX010000322.1:0-4964 GCA_049302315.1 Desulfosporosinus sp. | reverse complement strand
GGTCTGATTAATACCCCTTCCGCATAAACTCTTTTCGAGGTGGTGTACATGCGTCGAAGAGAAAGCGTATTGGAATGGATGTGGAATACAGTTCAGCGGGGAGAAAGCAAGCTCATTCGGGTTATGGTTTTGGCGTCGGTAATACTTGTCTTAATGCAGTTAAGTGTGCTCAGGGATCCGCTTGAATTCTATATGGCGGTGGCAGCAAAGGTTGAAGAGCCTCCTTTGGAATTGCCTGCCCTTGCCGAAGCGCCTAAGACCTGGCAGTTGACGTTAAAAGCGACACCGGCTGCTCCGATCCGTGTGCTTCAAAATGGTAAAGTCATGGCCACTTTAGCAAAGGGGGAACAGCAAATGACGGTAGAGTCCGGTCAAATCCAGTTGGACGGGAGAGGTTTGTCTCAGATCATTCAGGTTCAAGTTGTCAAGAAAGATACCCAATTGGTTGAACCTCGTAAGAATCAGATTGTCGTGATCCAGGGGAATATTCAGAACCTGACTGTCAGACCGTAATCTTGCAAATCATACCTTGGCGTACTATAATTCAGTCGTGTATAGTTATTCAAAGTCATACGCAAAGGGGGGTAGTATGGTAGGACGGACGGAAGGAAGTCAATATTTTGATCTAAAAATGGCGGAACAGATTTGTAGTTGAACAAAGGCACCTGAAAAGTGTCTTCTTAGCCAGCAGGAAGCATAACTTTTGAGTGGTAAGATAGATGGAAGGAAGAACGCGATGATAGCACAAAGCAAGAAAATTGCGCTCGCTGCCTTGAAAATGGCTATGACAGAGAGCCGAGAAGAAGAGGCTAATTTAAAAGAGTCTTATCAACGCCTTGGAGTCAAAACTGCTGCTGTTGATTACGGCGGAGAGTACGTTAGTTCGGTCCGTAAGATTGTAGAACGTGCTATTGTAGCCGCCAAACGCGAAGGGGTAATCCAGGAGACACATGGGGATGAAGGCGCGGTTGCCGGGGCGACTCGCGAGGCCTTGAGTCAAATCATGAACAAAGCTATGGGTCTGAATATTGGCGGGAAGATTGGGGTTGCACGTCAGGATGATCACTTAAGTGTCGCGGTTTTTTTTGGCATCGGGCTCTTGCATTTGGATGAAGTTGCAGTGGGACTAGGGCATCGCGTTGCTCCCAAAGAAGTAGGTGGTTAGCGGATGGTACGAGGAATTCGAGGTGCGACAACGGTCGAGCGTAATGATGCCGCGGAGATCAAGGAAGCGACCCAGGAACTTTTACAAATGATCCTATCAGAGAATGCGCTTAGTACAGAAGATTTGGTCAGCGCCATTTTTACAGTTACGCCGGATTTAAATGCGGATTTTCCTGCGTCCGGTGCACGTGAGATTGGCTGGGAGTTGGTACCGCTTCTTTGTGCGACAGAAATCCCTGTGCCCAGCAGCCTCTCCCGCTGCATCCGAGCGCTGATTCACGTAAATACTCCTCGTGATCAAACGGAAATAGTTCACGTTTTTTTGCGCAAGGCCACAGTATTACGCAAGGATCTGATGAGGCCTAATATTAAGAAATAACAATCCGTAGGTGACTTGGACTCCGTGAGCAATTGCGGGGTTTTTGTTTTTTCTTGTATCCCAAATGTTCGTTTTGAGTGAGATCAATGTCAAATTTCCATTTTAGCTATAACATTTCTGTATTTATGCCGATATTGAAGATAAATAGAAATTTTGCATTAACGACCAGTTGCCTTAATAGACCAACTCACATGAAAATTTTATTACACTACAATATTCGCGTAAATTCGCTCTTGAAATGTGCAATAATTGAATAAGAAGAAATGATTAGGCGGTAGGGTGGGAGGAACAATTAGCTTGGTTATATTCAATTGGAAAGGGTGTGTAAGCAATAGAAATTCCATTGATTGTATTGCTCTTACAAGGAATACCGGAACAAATTGCAGTTGCGACATTAGCATTTGTAATGGCTAAAGTACCTGTGCAGTGGAATCAAGTTATATCAATTGGGATTATTTTAGCTATTTGTGCGTATGTCGTGAGACTGTTGCCTATCCCTTTTGGGATTCATACTATTTTGTTAATCGTTTTATTATTTATAGCTTTAGTATGGTTAGGCAAAGGGGATTTCAGTTTATCTTTGCTGGCAAGTTTATTAAGTTTCCTAGCTTTGGTAATATTTGAGTTTGTTTTTATGTCATTGTTGATGCCTGTTTTTGGATTAACACCTGAAATTCTTGCCACTGACTCGGTTAAAAGGATTATGATAGCAGAACCACAAGTAATTCTTTTATTTAGCGCTGCTTTTTTGTTAAACAGATTCTACAACAAAGAGGTCGAATGAATGAATTTTTCTGAATATATCAGTAATAAACTGACTAAAGTAATAACCAATGAATTGGATTATGATGATAATAATAAAGAAATCATAGCCTATGCCGTTGAAACAGCGCTTCTTTTTGTCTTAGGCTCATTTTTAATAATCCTTCTAGGATATGCTTTTAAGGCCTTAGCGCCGACTGTTATTGCGGCAATTTTCGGGGGTTTATTACGCCGAGTATCGGGAGGAGCTCATTTTAATACCCCTTTCAAATGTTTGCTCATTGGCGCTATTAGTTATTGTTTTGTTGGAGTTTTAGCTAAAAAGCTTCTTGAGTATAACTTAACTAATCAGTATATTCTGATTTTTGGTTTGCTTGTTTCTTTTTTACTGGTAGCTTTTTTAGCTCCGGTTGACAGTGAAGCAAAACCAATTCATTCCAGCAGCTTAAAATTTAAACTCAAGATCTCGTCACTGATTTTTATAATCATTTCATGCTTAATGATCTATTTTGTTGATCATCCGGTGTTCAGGGTTAGTGCAGTTCTAGGTGTAGCTTACCAAAGCCTAACCTTGCTGCCTATTTTGAATAGAAAAGGAGGTGAATATAGACTATGAAAAGGTACTTATTTACCACAATCGTGTCAATCTTAATGCTCCTGGCCAGTGTGACCTCCGTTTTTGCGTGTGGCTACTGGACATATCAACCCAAAACCCCGAAGGCCTTGCAAAGATAATTTAGGAGGTTGCTGGTCGCGCCAACACATTTGGACCAACCGTTTAAAAGCTGGACCAGTCCGGCTTTTAAACGGTTATTAAGTTCTACTATTTCGGATAGTTGGGGGACAGCTTGATGGATTTTAAGATTAAAAACATCCTAAACAAACAATCTATTATTCAATTAACCCTACTTAAGGTTATATTCAGTATCCTTGCTTTTCTGATTATTTTTATAGCTCTCTATGGAAAAAACTTTTGGGAGAAACAGGCTCTCCAGTTTAATAACAATTTATTATTAAGTGCCTCAAATCTGCAAGCCAAAATACAAGCTCGAATCCCCACGATCGAAGAATTAAAACGAAATAAAAATTTACCGAAGAATCAAAAACTATTACAAATAGAGAATATTTTACAACCAATAATTAATGAAAATAAAAACAATATTTTTGGATATTATGATTTTGAATTTGAGTCAACAGTAATAAATCAAAATACATCTAATATTTCCTTTGCTGAAATTCGTTCTTCTCTGGGCTCGCCAACAATCGAATTTAATAAAATATCGAATGATCATAATGTTATAAATGTTAACCTGCCAATTTATGATCAAGAAAGATTAGTAGGCTATGTTTGGGTTTACGCTAAGACTGCCGATTATATCACAGCTTCTTTTAATGAATTAAGTCAAATTTTCATTTTAAGTTTATTCTTATCGGCCATAATTATATTTTTTCTGAGGAAACATATTAAGCAACTGGAACTTTATCTGGATAAGTTTTGCAAGCTTATCTTCAATAATGAGGTTGAGGATGAGCAAGCACAAGCACAGATTTTGATTAAATTACCCGAACTAAAACCTGTTTTAACTAAAATTGCCTGTTATACAGATGATTTACGGCAAATCAACTTAGAATTGGAATCCGCAAAACTTAGAATAGTAGAAATCATGGAAGGGATTTCGGACGGGGTTTTTGCTTTAAATCAATGTTGGGAGTTTACTTTTGCGAACAACGAAACACGTAGGATTGTCAGAGCGGATAATACTGAACTGATCGGAAAACGTATATGGGAGGTATTCCCTCAGGCTATAGGCTCCTTAACTTATGATAAGTTGCAAGCAGCGATGTCTCACGACGAAGCTGTTCATTGGGAAGCTGAAGGATTTACGCTGCCGGATCAATCCTATGAATATCACGCTTATCCATTTAATGAAGGGCTATCAGTTTTTTTTAGGGATATCACGGAGTTAAAACGACAACATTATGAGTATGCCCGTTTGGAAAGACTTAACCTTATTGGTCAGCTGGCAGCTGGAATTAGTCATGAGATAAGAAATCCGCTGACGACAGTCAAAGGATTTCTGCAAATTTTTGGCTCAAAACCCAGATACGTGCAAGATACGGAAAACTTGGATTTGATGGTTTCTGAGATTGATCGGGCCAACGCGATCATTACAGATTTTCTGTCCTTAGCTAAAGCTAACTCGGATAATACTAAAAGACAAAATATTAATGAAGTTATCGATAAAATATTTCCTTTGCTTCAGGCGGATGCTTTTAATAATAATAAAGAAGTTGTTCTAGATTTACAGCAATTACCGGAAATCATGATTAATGAAAACGAAATCAGACAACTTGTTTTAAACCTTGTTCGTAATGGCTTGGAGGCTACCCCTGAATATGGAAGGGTAATTATTAATACCTATCTAAAAGGAGATAAGGTTGCGTTAACCATTAAAGATCAAGGAACGGGAATCCCTCGCGAAATACAAACTAAAATGGGCGCTCCCTTTTTTACGACCAAAGAATCTGGAACCGGCCTCGGTCTGGCCATTTCAATGGGAATTGCCCAAAGACATAAAGCGTTTTTTGAGTTTGAATCAGATTATAGGGGGACAACTTTTCAGATACTTTTTCCGACGGATCATAGCGCTAGCCCGGC
>JBAQLX010000321.1:0-4342 GCA_049302315.1 Desulfosporosinus sp. | reverse complement strand
CCTCCGGAGATTGAGCTCCGGAATGTGGATCTGGTAGTAAACCTTGAAGTGTTGACATTTAATGTCGGGGCACAAAGGTGAGGAAGTTTCTTAGCACGTTCGCACACGTTCCGTCGCTATTCGTTTGGTGATTCCGCTAAATCGCAAAACCTCTGGGCTTTCTGCATGTGCGTCGCTGCTTGCCGTCCATGGCACCGCGACATCAGTCCATCCATGGACAAGTCCCGTTGCGGTTCTTTACGCTTCATCACCTGCACTCATTGACGCGATTCCTCTCTCCATGCTCTCTAAGTTAAGACACTTCCTCTGGCTTGGATCGACGGGGTTTGGGACGCAAGTCGGGGGATGGTTGAATCTTTATCGTAACCAAGCAACGTCGTGACCAAGCCAAGAATGAAATGAAATGAAATTGCAAAGAGAACCGTTTAAGCCAACCCCAAAGAAGTGCTCCTTGAAAGCTTTGGTGAACGTGCAATTCATTTGCATTCATTAACTGTTGTATATCACAGGGTACCTGTCGTATAATAGCAATATAAGAAGTGTGTCTAGGGTTCCGCCGAAAGGGTCTGGACCGAGCGATACAGGTTGGAAGGCGCCAACTACACCGTGTGGGAAAAAAACCCCGTGGCAAGTTCTTGGAAACTGTCACGGGGTTTTTGATTTGATCTTTGTTAAGTGAAAGAGGTAAGGAAGAATGAATCAAACCCAAGGAAAGAAGAAAATTACGGTTTACGATACTACGTTGCGAGATGGAGCTCAGGGAGAAGGGATTCATTTTTCAACGCAAGATAAGCTAAGTTACATAAAGCGAATTGAAGAGATGGGAAGCCTTTTTGTAGAAGCGGGTTGGCCAGGCGCAAACCCACGGGATGTGGAATTTTTCCAGCAAGCCCGCGACTTACACCCTTCCCTTGCGCGAATTGTCGCTTTTGGGAGCACATGCAAAGTTAAGGAGTCTCCAGAAAAGAGTGAAATTTTGCTAAAACTCCTGGACTCAGGAGCGGAAACAATTACGATTTTCGGAAAGGCTTGGGATCTGCATGTTAGAGATGTTTTACGGACAACCTTAAAGGGGAACCTGCGTATGATTGGGGAGTCGGTTTCTTTTTTGGTTAGCCAAGGACGAGAAGTATTTTTTGATGCTGAACACTATTTTGATGGACTCAAGGAAAATCCGGATTATGCGCTAAAGTGTATTGCCACAGCCCTTGAAGCTGGGGCGAAAATCGCTATCCTATGTGATACCAATGGAGGAAGTTTGCCTGAAGGGATAGCGCAAGGTGTAAAAGCGGTGATGGTTGAATTTTCACTCCAGGAACTAGGAATTCATGTCCATAATGATAGAGGTCTCGCTGTTGCCAATACCCTTGTGGCAGTTGAAGCTGGGGTGACCCAAATTCAGGGGACTTGGAATGGGTTTGGGGAACGATGTGGCAATGCCAATTTAAGCACTCTTATTCCGTTATTACAGCTCATAGGGGACTATACGGTCGTTTCAGATTCAGCCTTGTTACAAATAACCTCCTTTTCCCGCTTTGTTGCCGAGCTGTCTAACGCACCCTTCGATGAGAGGCAGCCGTATGTGGGCCGCAGTGCCTTTGCACACAAAGCGGGCATGCATGTGGATGCGATTCTCAAAAACCAACGGACCTTCGAACACATGGATCCAGCCGGGGTCGGAAATAAACGACGAATATTAATTTCAGATCAGGCCGGGAAGGCCAATATTCTAGATCGCTTGCGGCGTTTTGAACCGATGATTTCTAAAGACGACCCACGAGTTGAGAAAGCCATGACCAGGATTAAGAAGTTAGAGCATAGCGGGTTTCAATTCGAAGCAGCTGAAGGGAGCCTCGATCTCTTACTATTAAGGATACTCGGGGAGTTAACCGCTCCTCCCTTTGAAGTTTTAGATTATCATGTCTGGAGTGACCCCTTGCGAGGTGAGCTTGATTCTGTTGCAGTAGTCAAAGTTAAAGTTGGCTTGGAATCAGTCCAAATTGCATCTGAGGGATGTGGCCCGGTGAATGCCCTGGATACGGCATTACGACAGGCTCTTATAAGGTTTTTCCCAATTTTAGGGAAAAGTGAGCTAGTGAATTATAAGGTGAGAGTTCTGGACGGTTCGCGTGGAACGGAAGCCATAGTTCGCGTCATTATCGATACTCGCCTGGAACATGAAGTTTGGGGTACGATCGGGGTATCAAATAATATATTGAAAGCCAGTGCTCAGGCATTACTTGATGCAATCAATTGGACGATTTGGAGAGGGTCCGCGAGGGATACCGCACATTAAACTCCTGATGCAAGCGGGCAGGGGGCCGTGTGAAAACACAGTCCCTAAAAAATAAAGTGGGGCTATTTTCATAAGGAATTCACTTATGACACAGCCCCCAATGCGACATCCAACGACCATGACTCGAACAAGGATGTTCGAGGTTAGAGTGCCACCAAGGATGGTAAGGCGCCATGGATGGCCAGATGCAGGGATGGCTAGATGCCGATGGAGGAAGGAAACCTTGTCGCATGGACTGCTGAACACGTCCTGTGATCTGTTGTGTCCCGCTGATATGCATAACCACTTGAGCCGAGTTTGGCCTTTGACAGCCTGAGGCGGACGTTGTAACGCAAGTTTTCCAAGTTTCCTCTACAGACGCTTGGAGACATTGTATGAATCATACAATGTCCAAAGGAACGATGATTTGAGGAGGGGAAGAGTATGCGACAAGAAAAGGATTTAATAGGGTTTCATGAAGTTCCGGATGACGTGTATTACGGAATTCAAACAGTACGTGCTATAGAGAACTTTCCGGTGACAGGGTATCACCCGCATCGGGAATTGATCAGGGCTATGGGCATGGTTAAAGGTGCGGCGGCCGAAGCCAATATGCATATTGGGGCCTTAAGTCCTGAGATTGGAAAAGCTATTGTCGAGGCGTCCAGGGAGTTAATCAAGGGTTTGTTGCACGATCAATTTGTGGTCGATGTGATTCAGGGTGGGGCAGGTACGTCTATAAATATGAATGCCAATGAAGTGATTGCTAACCGGGCGATTGAACTCCTTGGTGGGAAAAAGGGTGAATATCATAAAGTGCACCCAAATACTCATGTGAACATGGCTCAAAGCACCAATGATGCTTTCCCCACAGCAATGCGCATTGCGAGCTTGAATGTGGCCCATGACTTGCTCGAAGCTCTCGATAAGTTGCGTCAATCCTTCGAGGATAAGGCTCAAGAGTTTGACGGTGTCATTAAGATGGGGAGGACGCATTTGCAAGACGCCGTTCCTATTCGGCTTGGCCAGGAGTTTGCAGCGTATGCTCTCATGCTGGGACGTGATTATAGGCGCATCAAACGGGCAATCCGAGCGCTGGAGGTTATGAATATGGGAGCAACGGCGATAGGCACTGGGCTAAATGCTGATCCTGAGTATACTGAAAATGTGATCCAGCGCTTGCGCGAGTGGACGCAATTACCTATGCGAAATGCCGAAAACCTGGTGGATGGGACTCAGAACACAGATACGTTCATGGTAGTTTCCGGGGCGTTGCGAATCCTAGCAGTCAATCTTTCCAAAATAGCGAATGATCTGCGCCTGATGGCCTCTGGTCCTCGGACCGGATTGAGTGAAATTAATCTGCCACCTATGCAACCAGGATCCTCCATTATGCCGGGAAAAGTCAATCCCGTGATGGCGGAAGTCGTCAATCAAGTGGCCTTTCAGGTTCAGGGTAATGATTACACGATCGCGCTAGGATGTGGGGCCGCACAACTGGAACTTAATGCCATGGAACCGGTCATGGTCTTAAATTTGCTCCAATCTTTGGACATCCTGAGCAACGTGTTGCGTGTCTTCAGGGACCGGTGTGTCGTAGGTATCACCGCGAATGTCGAACGTTGCCGCGAAATGGTGGAAAACAGCGTCGGTATTGTAACGGCTATTAGCCCCCATGTGGGTTACGACGTGGCGTCAAGCGTAGCCAAAGAGGCGATCATAAGTGGCCGATCAGTCCGTGACATTTGTTTGGAGAAAGGAGTCCTGACGAAAGAAGAACTGGATGTGATCCTAAACCTGTATGAGATGACCAATCCAGGGATTGCAGGGGGTGTGCTTTTTAAATCGTCGGGAGCCAAGGGGACGCCTTGAATGCCATGCGTAAGAAGTATACTGGTAGCAATAGACAATTAGCCAAAGTACTTCGCCTCGGAAGAAGGGTTTAACCTCGTGCGGCAAGAAGTCTCCCGCCTCTAAGCTACCTTACTCACGATAGTGAGTGCGTAGGCGGGAGATGAATTGCCGCCCTTTTTATGCCAATTGAGCATTGATAATCGCTTAAATGCA
>JBAQLX010000320.1:0-2933 GCA_049302315.1 Desulfosporosinus sp. | reverse complement strand
ATAAGAAATTGTTTTAATAGAAACATTTATTGGAGGAGGGTAAGCAACAATGTATTTAGATTCGAGCGGCAGATAATCCGCTCTTTTCGCGACCGTTTCTGAAATCGCATAATAACGACGTATCTTTGACGGAGCAAGTGCCCCTTTATCCATGTAATGAACGATTTTTCTAATCAATGGCCCAGGGAAAAGCGTCTCACTTTCAGGAATCTCGTTTTTATGTAATTTCATCTCTGAGTAAGTCTGAAAGAACTCCTTAATTGCAGGATTATTCCACGTAAGATTCATAAAATCATTTAGTTTACTAATATTTTTAGACGGAGATTTTACTTCTAAAGGCATCCCTGTAAAGTTATAGGTATCATATAGACCTCTTAACTTATGTACCATATAGTTGATATGGTTTTCATGGCGAACCATCCAACTTGGATATTTGGTGGATATGATCATATCGAAATGTGAAAGATCTAACATCCAATAGTCATAATACGTATCGATTAACTCCCAAAATCCTTTTTCTCTGGATGGAAGTTTAATTAATTCTGCCTGATCAGATGTCCGAAGGTTAATTTGGGAAGTCATCTCCCACAGAAACTTTTCCATGCCACCAATAGTATAGGGAACTGGACTGGGCCCAACAACCGCAATTTTCATACGTCCCCTCCATTTAACAAACTTAAGTCTGTTAAGACTAGAGCCACTTGTCGAATACTTTCTTCGTCGCTCTCGCAAAATCCCAGTTCATTTAGGAGTAACGCAATCTCCTCAATCAGGTTATTCATAAACTAGGTCCCCTTCAAATGGTTGCTGTCAAATGCTTGATGACATCATCCCAGTTAATATCTTTGACTTTACGAAATCCATTATTACCAAGATATTCACAATAAGTCTTATCTTTATAAAGCTCTGTGATCTGTTCTCCCAACAAACCTGCTTCAGCTTGTTCGGCAATCTTCCCATTAACATCGTGTTCAGCAAATTCAAGGACACCACCAGAATCACGGCACGTCACAACCGGCTTTTTCGAGAGAAAGGCTTCTAAGGTAATATACCCATAATCCTCGTCAAATGGGGCAAAATATACGGCAAAGCAATTCGCATAGAGTTCTATGAGCTTTTCATCATCGACATATCCGACAAATTCTACCCTTCCATCCAGTTTCAATTCTTTTGTTAATTGCTTTAAATACGGTTCCAAACCACCGGTTCCAGCAATGATACACCGAATACGCTTATCTGAATAAGTCAATGATTTAAGGAGTAAATCAATTCTTTTTAGGTTCTCAAGTCGGCCAACGGAAAAAATGTAGTCACCATAGTTCTGGCAGCGATATTTACCCTGAAGTTTGGGTGGATGATACAATGGGGTAGATTTTATCCTATTATAGTGTTTCAAACGTTCAGACGTATTTCTGGCAATTGAGTAAATTCCCTTACTTTCAGCAAGCATTTTATTATCAATTCGAATAATTTGGTCACGAATCGTCTCATCATCTGGATTATGCCGATCAAAATCACTATATACAGTACCAAATAGATCGTATGCCGCTCTATGCTGATGGAAAAGCCACGTAATTTTATTGGGGTGTTTTGCGGCATAAGATGGAAACTTCGTAGCAATAAGTAGGTCGACCAAGTTTCCTGCAGTCTTTTCTAAATTTAACATTCTCCATGCCATAACATTTTTAATGATTTCAATTTTGGGACTCCATTGGAAAGGGATACTAATCATTTCTACCAGATATCCCCTATTTTTAAGTTCATAGCACAAAGATTCAACACAAATCTCTGCTCCCCCTCGGATAAACGGTACGCTCGCAAACGTTACAAGAATCCTTTTCTTCCTATTCAATGCTTAAGCCACCTCATTATTACACCCTCCAGCCAGCGCCAGTGCAGTCTATCTATATGCAATAATAGCATAGTCTCGTGGTCCGCTTAGTAATTCGTTCATCTGTCTTATTCCACTGTTAAATTCGGTCAGTTCTTTTTCGTGGGCTTCAATCTTAAGTCCTGAAAGAAGATCTTTTTCTGGAGCATTCAAGAATCGCAGATGACTATTTTTAAATCCTTTAGAATCCATGATAAACTTTAGGGTTTCTGGATGAACGGGTCGAATATGAGTAAGATCTGCATAAAACCAATTGCTTACTGCTATCGGATTCTGAGTATTGATGGTTTCTAAAACGATTACTCCCCCTCCTTTAGATTTCAGCAGACATAAGTCAATAAGTCTAAGCAACTCGAATGGCTTCAAATGCTCAATCACCTGGGCCGCAATAATCCCGTCCAAACTATTGTCATCTATTCCTTCCAAATGGGTAAATAAATCTGCCTGAATCACAGGCAGGCCTTTGTCTTGACAATAACCCACCATGTCCTCATTGAGATCTATCCCCTGAACGCCAACTCCGTTTTCCAACAAAAGCTCCACGAATTCTCCCCGACCACAACCGATATCCAGAACCTTACTTTTGCCTCTAAAGTAATCGAGATAAACCTTCTGCCGCTCTTGGATGTCTTCCCGACTGCCTCGAAATCTCTGTTCGAAGAGAAAATAGTCAATATCTAGATTTTCCTCTTTATCTTCCTGAACTAAACGTTCCACAGTCCTGACACCTGGTTCGAGATGAAGCCCTTTGTTAATTTTTCTTTCCAGCCGCCTTAGGCGATCTGCTATCAAAGTTAGCTCAGCCGTTCGAACATTGTCTAGCTCAGCCCTATCCGCTTTGTCAGCCAGCATATCCCGAGTGGCTTCCAGGTATCCTTTCAAGAGCTCAACTTCATTCCGATCAGCCTTATTCTGGAATTCATCGGTCAACGACCCCAAACCTCTACCTACGCTACTAAATTCTTCAAATTGAGTATTAACCGCATTCAGTTTGGACTCTAAGTCTTGGATTTTAGTCAATGCATCTTGAAGGGCCTTAGAT
>JBAQLX010000319.1:0-2173 GCA_049302315.1 Desulfosporosinus sp. | reverse complement strand
GGAGATAGCCAAGGCCTTGGAGATTTCGCGCTCGTATGTTTCGCGCATTGAAAAGAAAGCGATTCAAAAATTAATGGAAGAGATGGGAAAGAATTTATTTTAAAAAATAAGTCCGCAAACCCGCATGGATGCTGGGTCTAGTATTCTTATAGTAGGGAATCGCTTATGATAAATGGACAAGCTAAAAACAATTACTACAAGCGACCATTCACGAATTTTATTTTGTAGCAATAAATACCTCAGCAATAAAAGCTGGGGTATTTTATTATTCAGAGTTATACACCCCCAATCAGATTGTTCAATATTTCAAATTATTCTTGCTTGATCGTCGAAGAGCGGTAAAAGAGAAAAGACGTATTTATGTGTGAGCAGAAAAGAAAAATTTGCTGCAAAAACATCAGCAAAGATTTCTTCCAGCTATGGAGCAGGGCACATAAAAACGTCTTTCTTTACTTCGTGAGAGATCAAGGATTACCAAGAAGATTTTTGTCTAAAAAAACTAGTATTTTATAAGCCGTAATTCATGATATAATTTCACAGAAAGAATAGGTAATAACTGGAGGTAAAGATGAACGCAGATAAAATAAGAGGTATTATTAAACAGGGTGAAGGGCTTACCATAGAATTTAAAGAATGTAAAGCCGGTTTGAATAAAGATGTATTCGAGACCGTATGTGCATTTTTAAATAGAAATGGCGGGGAAATTATTCTGGGAGTAAATGATCATGGCAAAATCCTTGGGGTAGAAGAGGATTCAATTGACCAGATAAAAAAAGACTTTGTTTCATCCCTTAATAATCCTCAAAAGATTAGTCCTACATTCTATTTAACTCCAGAAGAAATTAGCATTGACAGGAAAAAGATACTATACATATTTGTTCCGGAAAGCTCGCAAGTCCATAGGTGCAGTGGAAAAATCTTAGACCGTAATGAGGACGGGGATTTTAACATTACTGATAATAACGATCTGGTAACTGCGCTATATTTAACAAAACAAAAGACTTATTCAGAAAATAAGATATATCCGTTTATAACAATTGAAGATTTTAGAGCGGACTTAATTTCCAGAGCAAGAAAACTTGCCGTGAATCAAAGACCCAATCATCCTTGGGGGGCATTGAACGATTTTGAGCTTATAAAAAGCGCGCAGCTCTATTTAAAAGATTATCAAAGCGGAAAAGAAGGCTTTACCCTTGCTGCGGTTTTACTCTTAGGAAAAGATGATGTGATTCTTTCAGTTCTGCCTTATTTCCGAATAGACGCTCTATTACGGAAAGAAAATATCGACAGATATGATGACAGAGACGATATAAGAACAAACTTACTTGATAGCTATGACCGTCTTATGCTTTTCACAGCAAAGCATCTTCCAGATAAATTTTATCTTGAAAAAGACCAGCGTATCAGCTTAAGAGATCATATTTTCAGAGAAGTGATAGCGAATATTCTCATTCACAGGGAATATGTAAATCCTTTCCCTGCAAAATTTATCATTGAGAAAAACAGAGTTTATACTGAAAACAGTAATAAACCTCATGGGAGTGGCTTGATTGATCCGGCAAACTTTTCGCCGTTTCCTAAAAATCCAGTGATAGCAAGATTCTTTAAGGAAATCGGCTGGGCAGATGAACTCGGGTCTGGAGTAAGAAATCTCTTTAAATATTGTAAAAAGTATACGGGAAAAGAACCACAATTGATTGAAGAAGACATATTTAAAATAATTATTCCGGTCAGTGACCAAGCCACCCAGCAAGCTACCCAGCAAGTCACCCAGCAAGCTGAAAATGATAAAATTAAAAAATTATTAGAATTTTGTAATCAACCTAAAAGTAGAGCGGAAATACAAAAATTTTTAGGTTTAAAAGACAGGGAGCACTTAAGGTCAGAAATATTGAACCCATTGATTGAAAAAGAACTAATTAGGTTAACTATTCCTGATAAACCAAGCAGCCCAAAACAAAAGTATTTTTCAAATGGGGATTAAAGATAATCCTTAAATTTTTGAGAGACGTATTTATGTGTGAAAAGAAAACTTAGCTGCAAAAATGTTGCCGGTCACTTTAATCTGGACTAGAAATAACTTCGCAGTCAAATTAAATTGGACTCAATAAACAAAATCCTGTTGGTCATATGACCGGCAGGGTTTTGTTTATGTATGTCGTAAAATACTAAT
>JBAQLX010000318.1:0-1756 GCA_049302315.1 Desulfosporosinus sp. | reverse complement strand
CTATTTAAAAATATTTTGCTCGGGTCAGAAAATGTCTTCGAAGTTCGTTCCTTCGGGGTCATATTTCATCCCATAGGGATAATGGAAGATGAAAGAGAACGCTCTACTGTCATAACAGTCTTTATCGTACTCGGCGTAACGGTTCGCTGCCGCTCACCGTTACGCACAGGGTCATGGAACCTTTGTTATCTCGGAAAATTCGACAAACCTCGGAAAAGATCATAAACAATTAGTTCGTATCTGATATAAGGTGCTCGCCTCGCGGTTCCCGCTCGGTCGGGGTCTGGTACTTCCCGGAATTTGTCGAACCACTTGAGTTATTAAAGGAGAACAATTATGGAAAATATAACATTTAAAACACTATCCCTAAAATCTCAAACGCCCTTAATTACTACTCGCCCTCTTAACATCGCTGTAGCAGGGACAGGCTATGTTGGCTTAGTCTCTGGAGTATGTATGGCCCACAGAGGACACCAGGTTACTTGTGTTGATATCGATGAGAAAAAGATAAGTGGACTCTAAATATTAAACCTTATTTATTTGAATTAAGGGGGGTATCCCCTTAGCTCCACCTAGCTAATATATAGTCATAATAATGTATATTTATTCAGAACAACTTAACTCCAATCATAGCTATGTATAATATCTGCTTTGGTCGTTGGTTCAGTTATAACTGCCTGCTCAAGTAGTCTTCGACATGGGGAAGTTATTTCTTTGCTCCATTTTTATCCTGCCATATGCAAAAATTTACCTTTGCATAATTATAATACGGGTGGAGCTAAGGACATACCCCCCTTCGTTTATTAATGAAACAGTATCTCCAACTCTGATTCCCTGTTGTTCTGCCCATCCTAGATGATCCACATTAGATATCTGCCATGTTCCTACTTCATTTTTTTCCACGCTTAGTCCAATGTAGGGAATGCTTAATGTGACAAACAGCAAGTAATAGGACAATATTAGAATGATTCCGGTTGAAGCTAGTAACACGAAACCTTTTTTTATAGTTTCCCATCCGAAATTCCCTTCCCCAAAAAGGGTCAGGAGCTATCCTGACCCTTCGCAAATGAATCTTCTACCAAAATATAATTGGTGATATATAGGTATCTGAACCTTCAAAAACATCCCGAATTGCCTTCCGTTCCATTTTCGTTAATCCTTTTAAGCTTTCTGTACCCTCTTTCACATTCTCTTTTTCATCAAGATTTTGTACTAAATACTCAACAACATTTTGCAACATTCACTTGTCCTCCCTTCTAAATTTTTCATCCAAACAATATCATGAAATCAATCGTTTAACACCGCCAACAGTACTGTGGGTTTCCACAATTATATTGCAGGGAACAAAGAGTTTAGATATATTGCAACAACTTATCCTTCCATTCTTGCACTATACCTATACTTTCTATCAGCTCAATTGCCTGTAACTGATTTAGCTTCATAATAACACGAGCATATTCAAGGGCACCAGATTTTCCGATTAACTCTTGAATTTCTGTTTTGTTCTTTATTAATTCTCCTTTCATTAGTTTTCCGCTAAAATAGTCCCTAGTGAACTGATACTGCGGTTGTTGGTTTTTAAGTAGATATAAGGTAAGAAGAGTTTTTTTCTTATTGATCAGATCATTTTTTTCATCCCAACGGCAGATATTGTTACTGACGAACTATAACGTCCATAGATTGACGGTGTAAAGTGTCTGAGTATAGACTGATAGACTGACCAGAATAGATTAATGGACGAACGGATATTCTATAG
>JBAQLX010000317.1:0-6886 GCA_049302315.1 Desulfosporosinus sp. | reverse complement strand
ATCTACGGCAGTACTTGGTCCACCCTCTTTGCCACGATTACCGGTATTCAGACTATTGACAAGCGGTATTTGGACAATGCGGCTGTCCTCGAGATAAAAGGTGCAGAAAGAATGTTCCGTGTATTGCTGCCTGCCGCCATGCCCGCTATCCTGGCCGGTTTTATCAATTCTGTGCGAATCGCCTTTCTGGCCTTGGTTTTCGCAGAGATGTTCGGCGCTAAATTCGGCATGGGCTACTTTGTCCAGTACTATTACACTCTGGGTAAATTCGAAAATGTCATGGCCGGCATGCTCTTCCTGATTGTCGTTCTGATTGTCGTCATGCAGATTTTTGATCGAATCAAGAACAGGCTTCTCAAGTGGACCACTGACTAACACATATAGAAAGGAAAAAATATGGCTGAAGATTTTTTTACAACATCAGGGCGAATGAAAGCTCTGGTAAATAGGGAATGTCTAGATAGGATTCCGGTAAATCCCAATGCCGGACTGCATGTCACGACAATTTCTCATTTAACAGCCAGGGATTTTTACTTGGAACCGGAGAAGGCTTTGCGGGCCCAATTATGGGCGCGTGAGCTTTATCAGGACGATGGGGCGCCAACTTATGGTTTTACTAACTGGGGCGGCTGGGATTTTGGTGGTGAGATCCGCTTTCCTGACCCTCCTTGTATTTCGACGCCGACTTTGACGAAATATGCAGTGGAGAAACCTGAGGATGTAGAACACTTGCAGATTCCTAATCTCGATACCGCTCCTGCCCTAAGCCGGATGCTCCAATTTGCCAAATTGAGCAGAGCAAGGGGCGGCGGAGTCTCCATTCCCGGCGGTTCGTCTCTGGGTATTGCGGCGGTTGTCATCGGTCCTGAACGTTTTTTGCGTTGGCTTTATAAAGAACCGGTGTTAGTGCATCGAGTGCTGCGCCTGGCGACAGATTATATCTTGCAGATTGCCGATCGTTTCGTGACGGAGTTTGGCGTAGAACCCTGTACGGTTGCAACTGCTTTTCCCGTGGACAGTCATGCTATGGTCTCCCCGAAAGTTTTTGAACGCTTTAGCTTGCCCTATGTCAAAGAAATATTTACCAAGTTAAGGGCTAAAGGTTTAAAAAAATGGAGTATTCACCTCTGCGGTGAACATACGAAAAATTTGCCTTATTGGACAGAAGAAATCACTCTTGAACCCAGGACAATCATCACTATGGGGCACGAGAATGATATAGAGCAAGTGGCCAGGGCGTTTGGGGATGAGATGATTATCGGCGCCAATCTTCCAACCACTCTGATGCAGATTGGTGCCCCGGAAGAAATCATGGAAGCTTGCCGGGTCGTTATTGAAAAAATGAAATATCATCCCGGGGGCTTTTTCTTGACGCCTGATTGTGGACTGCCTCCGTTAACGCCGCCGATTAATGTTCATGCCATGGTCAAAGCTGCCAGTGTTTTTGGCCGATATACTTAATCCGGAAAAGAAAAAACGATATCCTTTAGGAATAACGCTATCCATTAGGAAAAGGCTTAATAATTGAAAGTGATCTTTTATGCTGGTTGAGTTTTCTTTTTCCAGAACCAACACAAGCATGAAGAGCTTTAAAGGAGAGATGCGCTTGAGCTCCGCTTCTATAGATAAATTCATGGAATTCGGAGAGCAGAATATGTCGGCTTTAATTAACGCCAAAGAGAATGGTCTCAACGTGGTGGGTACTTACTGCAGCTATTGCCCCAGAGAACTAATCCTGGCCGCCGGTGCCGTACCGGTGGGACTGTGCGGTACGAGCGAAAACCCCATTCCCGCTGCGGAAAAGGAACTGCCCCGCAACCTCTGCCCGTTAATCAAATCCTCGTATGGTTTTGCCGTTTCCGATACCTGTCCCTATTTTCACTTTTCCGACCTAATCGTCGGTGAGACTACCTGTGACGGGAAGAAAAAAATGTTTGAATTATTGCAGCGGCTCAAAACGGTACACATCATGCATTTGCCGCAGCTTCCAGACCGGCAGTCCTCCTCAAATCTGTGGTACGAGGAAATAGTCCAGCTAAAAGAAGCCTTAGAAAAGAGATTTGCCCTCCAAATTACTGAGGCCGCGCTTCGCCGGGCCATCCACACAACCAACCAACAAATTCGTGCCAAGCTGGAACTTTTTGATTTGAACCGCAATAAGCCTTCCCTGATTTCCGGTATGGATTTGGTGAAAGTTTCCGCGCAGACAAAATTTTGCATTGACCAGCAGGAGAGTATCCTTATGACCGAGCAATTGGTTGCGGAATTACGGGAAAAAGCGGCCAAAGGATACTGCGTTGGCGATTTAGCCACCCCTCGCATTTTACTGACAGGAACGCCTGTTGGTCTGGGAAGTGAAAAAGTGGTTGCCTTGGTGGAAGAATGTGGCGGGCAGATTGTCGTGATGCAAACCTGTGGCGGGTACAATATTGCCGACTTGCAGGTTGAGGAAAGCGATCCCCGGGATCCGTTGATCTTGCTGGCAGAAAAGTACTTAAAAATCCCTTGTTCCGTGATGTCGCCCAATGAACGGCGTTTGGATTTGCTGAACAGAATGATCAATGACTTCCAGATCGATGGAGTAATTGATTTGACCTGGCAGGCTTGCCATACTTTCAATGTGGAATCCTTTCTGGTGGAGGAGTTCGTCAAAAACAAGGTAAACCTGCCTTTCCTGCACATCGAAACCGATTACTCCAACTCGGATCGAGAGAATTTGCGGGTAAGGATCGAGGCTTTTCTGGAGATCATAATGGACCAAATGCGGTAAATGCAGTTAGCTGGAACGGTTTTGCTGCCAAGTAAAATTGCAAATAGAAGGAGCTTACTATTATGCGTCTGCTGCGACTTGTCCTTAAATCGTTAGTGACCCGTAAGGCAAATTTGCTTACGACGGTTGCCCTCCTGGCAATTGCTACGGCCGGATTATTCGTCTCTGCTTTAATTACCGGAGGGTTGAACAATGGTCTAAAGGTTGGGGTGCAACGGTTAGGCGCCGACATAATTTTACTTCCCGATGAAGTGGGCGCCAGTATTGAGGATACACTCTTCACCGGAGTTCCCATGAGCGTTTATATGACCGATAAAATTTTGGCAAATGTTCAGGCTGTAAATGGCATAGAACAATACTCCCCGCAGTTTTTTACACAGACCTTAAATCAGGATTGTTGTTCGTTAGATGAGACATATCGGCTGGTCGGTATTGACCCGGATTCAGACTTTGTTATTCAGCCGTGGCTAAAAGCTCATTTGGGACGTTCTTTGCAAGGTAATGAGATTATTACGGGAGCCAAGGTGGAGACTTTCATAGGAGGACAGGTAGGTATCTTATCAGAAGTATTCATTGTCGCCGGAAATTTGGCTGCTACCGGAACCAGTATTGATGAGACTATTTTTCTGCCGATAGACTCTGCCAGACGATTAGCTGCCAACAGCAAGTATTTGCAGGAAATTTGGCGGCAGCGCAACATTTCGCCAATGGATCAGATCTCAGCCGTATTGATCAAAATAAAACCCGGTGCATCAGCAGACCAAGTTATGCGTGATTTGAGTAATATTCCTTATGCTAAGGCCTTTCAGCCTTCCCAAATTAATAAACAGGCCAAAAAACAGATTAATCTTGTCCTCAGTCTCCTGATCTATGGCAACGTTCTCTTATGGGCAATCTGTTTGGTGGCCATATTAAGCTATTTTATACGCAACACCCTGGAGAAGAAATCCGAGATAGGCATCTTACGCGCCATGGGAGCGACTCGCTTGGATGTGATCATCATTGTTCTGGTTGAAGCTGCTATTTTTTGCCTGATCGGTTCTTTAGTGGGTATTACCTTAGGTGAATTGCTTTATTGGTTATGTCAGGACAAGATACTCGCCGCTGCCGCTTTGCCTTATTTATCTGTTGGTCCGCTCATGCATCTGAAGTGGGCAAGCGTGGCTATGTTTGCCGGAATGGGAATGGGGGTGGCTGCTTCTTTGTATCCGGCTTATTTCTCGGCAAGTCTTGATCCGGCCCGAGCGATTACTGCCGGTGAGTTGGAATAACGGAGAGGGGTTAACGGCGTGCTTCTGAAATTTGAAAATGTCCGAAAGAGTTATCTCGGGGCTGATCGGAAAAACCTGGTCATCTTGGAAAACTTAAATCTGGAGATCGAGAATGGCGACTTTATCACTGTTACCGGACCATCCGGCAGCGGGAAGACAACCCTCTTATCGATTGCCGGATGTCTGTTGAGGCCGGATCAAGGTAAGGTTGAGTTTCGCGGTGTAAATACGGCTGGCTTAAAGGACCGGGAAATATCACATTTACGTAACCGCTGGATCGGCTTTGTCTTCCAAGCATCACACTTAATACCTTCTCTGACGATTATGGAAAATGTACTGGTTCCGCAAATCTTTGCTAAGGATGATAATTTCCTTCCTGAAGCGGCGGGGAAAAAGCGGGCAATGCAACTTCTCGAAGAGTTGGGTATTTTCGAGCAGGCTAAACAGTTACCTTACCAGTTAAGTTTAGGTCAACGCAGGAGAGTGTCTTTAGCCCGCGCCTTAATCAATGATCCGGCTCTCGTTTTAGCTGATGAGCCAACCGGCGATTTAGATCCGGTTCGCGGCAGGCAGGTTGTTGAATTATTGCTTAATTATTGGCAGCAAGGAACAACCGTGTTAACGGTAACTCATGAGCCTTGGCTGGCAGAACTTGCTCCCAAACAATACCGTCTTGATGACAAAAGACTAATAAGCACATTTAGCAAAGCGGAAAATACGAAATAGTTTAGGGTCTCATTTAAAAAAATTAAAATGTAAAGGTGGCATAATTAATGAAAAAAAATTTAGCAAAAATAATTTTGGGGATTCAGTTATTAGCTTCATTACTTGTTTTAGGCGCACTTTTTATTTGGGCGCCGGTTTGCACAGGACTGCTTACTTTAGGCAACGGAAATATGGCGCATATGAAGTGTTATTATACTGGTCAGGCGTCCATTGCCCTTGCTGTAATTTTACTGATTACAGCAATCGTCGCCTATTTATCCAAAACTGATCATCAAAAGCTTCAATGGGTAATTATTGTCATCGGAATTATGATCATCGCCAATACATTTACATCAATCATCGGGATTGGGATCTGCAAAAACCCTGACATGGCTTGTAACACGACAGCCGTATGGCTTAGGGGCAGCGGTGTGCTGGCAATATTAAGCGGCTTAATTGATATCTTTGCTAATAAAACCTGATCCGCATATACGAAGCATACGGTAAGAGACAAACGGGTTAACAAACATTTAAAAGGAGAAAGTATATGGTTTAATCATTCCTTCTCCTACACTTTGGATAGAGGAGATGATTAAATTTAGCCTAGCGAAAAAAAGAAATACGATCTTAAGTTTCTTTATGGCCCATATACTTTCCGCCTTTGGATATGAGTTCATTTTCTTTATTATGACCTTGCGAGTTTATCATCTTAGTAAAAATGCTTTAAATGTAGGGATCTTTACAGCGCTGACCTTCTTCCCCAGACTTTTTTCTCCATTTTACGGAACAATAGTGGATCAATATCCCCGGGAAAGAGTTTTTGCTGTTGTTTCAGGGTTAACGGGTTTAATGATCATAATTATGTCATATATTTCCAATATTTTCTGGATATATTCTTTGTGGTTCTTCATTTCCATATTTTTAGTCTTCATTGGAAATGTCCGCGCAGCGCTGATGGCCGATATTTTAGTAAAAGATAACTTTCTTCTCGGAAACTCTCTAATCTTGGTTTCCACAACTTCCGCTAAAATTCTTGCCCCTCTACTCTGTGGATTTGTCGTGATCTATGTTGATCTAAAGTATCTCTTGTATTTCACCGGCCTTGTCTATTTTATCGTAACTCTTACTTGCACAATGATTAAATTACCCAATAGAATTCAAATAAACAGAGATAAAAAGCTAGCGGCTCATATTTTAGAAGGTTTCCAATTTATCAGAAGAAATCCTGATTTAAGATTTTTGTTTTTGATCATTTTTACGCGGAGTTTATTTCTAGGTCTGCAGACTTCATCATTCGTGATCTATATTAAGTCCTATCTTGCCAGAGGAGACACCGACTATGGATTATTTTTAACCGTAATCGGTGTTGGCAGCCTTCTGGGCAGTATCCTTGGACCTTGGGTAGCAAAAAGGATAAAATCATCCTTCTTAACTATTGGCGGACTCGGTTTTAGCTATGGAGCAAATTCATTGTTAGGCTTAAATAGCAGCTATCCCATTGCCCTAATCATCGTGTTTTTTAGTTTTTTAGTTTTTTACATTACCGTAGTGGCCCTTCATTCCTTGCGAGATAAAGCAATTACCACAAATATTCGGGGGAACATTTATGGTTCCGTCATAGCTCTCCTAACCATACCCTCGATAATCTCCATGTTAGCAGGGGGATATTTAGCAACTATTTATGGTGTGAATACTGTTCTTTTGGTCTCAGGAATCCTGGCGTTAGTAAGCTTAGGTGTGATTTCCTTAAATAAGGAACATGCGAAGGCCAACCAAGGAATTTGGTTCTGAGGTCATAATTTTCAACTTCAAACTCAATCCATGCCTGTGATATTTCCTAAAACAATGTTTCTTTAGCCACGATGTTCTCTCCAATGGTTCGATCATCTGGCGCGCTCTGCATTGAATAGATTATATATTAACATAAGCAAAGATTAATAGCATGATGAATATACTGATATAAGACAGAACCTTCGAACTAGGTCCTTAGGATTTTGGACCTATTTTTTTGCTTCAAGACAATGATAATGGTTGGACGGCCTTCGATAGATCAAAATATTGAGTAAACTGGCGTAAGAATCTAATATAGGACTCAAGAACGATATATATTAATAAATATGGACTATTTTGCACAGTGACA
>JBAQLX010000316.1:0-2593 GCA_049302315.1 Desulfosporosinus sp. | reverse complement strand
AGCATTTATATACGGAAGCCATGGGTTTCTGTGGGCATGGCGAAGCAGTAGAGTATATCCGCAGTGGCCAAAACGATTACGGCGGTAAAGTCGTGTTTAGTCCGCGCGGCGGCTTAATGTCATGTGGACACCCAACGGGATGCAGCGGAGCGGCGCAGATCGTCGAAATGACTTGGCAGTTGCGCGGTCAAGCCGGAGCTATGCAGGTGCCGGATGCTAAAACAGCAATGACCCATGTTACCGGCGGTGGAATCTACGGTTTGGATAACGCTGTGTGCACGGTTCATATTTTAAGCAGGTAAGTTAAAAGAGAATTGAAGTAGGCCGAGAGGACGACAAATAGGGGTCGGAATTATTATGATTCGATCAAGCGGCAGGTCGTCTTCTTGGCATGTTTTGGAGATATGAAGCAAGGGAAAGGAGCCGGATAAAATGGGTGTACAGAATAGGGTTGCACTGGTAACCGGATCTGGGAGCGGACTGGGTGAGGCAACAGCGATGATGTTGTCCCTGAACGGCGCTAAGGTGGTCGTTAATGATGTTGTTCCGGAAAAAGTGGACCAAGTAGTGGCAAAAATCAAAGCTGCCGGCGGGGAAGTCATGGGAGTGGTCGCTGATATTTCGAAGAAAGATCAGGCCCAAGCCATGGCGAAACAAGTTGTGGAACGCTTTGGCAGGATCGATATTCTGGTTAATAACGCAGGCATATCTCGGGACAAGGGCTTGCTGAAGCTCACGGAAGAAGATTGGGACATTGTGCTTGATGTAAATTTAAAAGGGCCGTTTCTGTTGACCCAGGCAGTAGTGCCATTCATGAAGGAACAGAAATATGGACGAATCGTGAATATTGCCTCCAGGGCTTATCTTGGCTGGCCAACGCAAGCCAATTATTCGGCCTCAAAAGGGGGACTGGTCAGTTTCAGCAGATCAATGGCTTTGGAATTAGCGAAGTCCCAGATCACAGTTAACTGTATAGCTCCGGGCTTGATTCAGACACCCCTGTACGATGCATTGCCGGATAACATTAAAGAGAACCTGGTGAAATCCCAGCCAACAGGTACGATTGGCAAACCTGAGGATATTGGGTATGGAGTGCTGTTTTTCGCTGATGATGATGCTGACTATGTTACGGGACAGACGATCTTTATCTGCGGAGGTAAGAGTGTGCTGAGTTCCTTGTCGGTATAGAGGATGAAAAGTAATAAATCAAGGAGGTATGCGAATCATGCAGATTAAGGGAAGAGTAGCCTTGATAACCGGATCTGCCAGCGGGATGGGCAAAGGCACAGCCGAGATAATGGCCCAACATGGCGTAAAAGTAGTAATCAACGACATTGACCAGGGACAAGTTGATGAGGTGGTCAAAGGCATCAAGGAAGCCGGCGGGGAAGCCATTGGCATCGCCGCGGATATTACTAAAAAAGATCAAGTAGAAGCGATGTTCAAGCAGGTCGTGGACACCTATGGCAGAATTGACATCTTGCTCAATAATGCTGGAATTTCTCGGGACAAGGCGATATTGAAAATGTCGGAAGCAGATTGGGACAGTGTGTTGGCGGTTGACCTCAAAGGCGTATTCCTCTGTTGCCAAGCAGCGATTAAATATATGAGAGAACAGAACTACGGGCGGATCATTAACATATCGTCGCGGGCCTGGTTAGGCGGACCTGGGCAAACAAATTACTCGGCGGCAAAAGCCGGGGTAATCGGCTTAACCCGCACATTGGCCCTGGAGCTGGGTAAAAAGGGAATCACCGTAAACTGCATCCCGCCGGGATTAATCGAGACTGCGATGTGGCAAGCTTTGCCGGAGGCGACCAAGGAGCGGCTAAATAAAGCTCAACCCATGGGAAAGATCGGATCGCCGCGTGATATTGCCCGGGCCGTGATGTTTTTTGCCAGTGACGAGGCCGGATATATTACTGGCCAAACCCTGTATGTATGCGGCGGGAAGAGCCTTTTTGCCGCTATTGGATAGGAAAAACTGTACGAAGGTAAGGGATGGAGAATGAGCAATAGTCAAGGTGCTTTGAGTGGCCTTCGCGTCCTGGAATTTGCAGGTGGAATGGGTTTGGGCTATAGCGGAAAATTATTTGCCAGCCTCGGCGCGGAAGTTATTCAGATTGAGCCAATTGAAGGTAATCCGGTTAGAAATGCTGCTCCTTTTTATCAGGATATCCCTGACAAGGAAAGGAGTTTGCAATTCATCTATCAAAATACCAATAAGAAGAGTATCGTGCTCGATATTGAAAAGGAGCGGGGAAGAGAAGTTTTTCTTAATTTGGTCAAGACTGCGGATTTGCTTCTGGAAAGCTTTCCGCCGGGGTATTTGAAGAAGTTGAACCTGGGTTATGACCAACTGAGTGCGCTTAATCCCCGACTCGTCTATACATCTGTAACCGGCTATGGGCAAAATGGTCCGTACCGGGATTATCCTTGGTCGGATATTACAGCTATGGCCATGGGGGGGCTGCTTTACCTGGCTGCTGAGGGCGTCGATTTACCGGTCCGTGCTCCGGACAATCAGGCGTACATGATGGGGTCGCTGCATGCGGCAGCGGGGAGCATGCTGGCCTTGCTTGAAGCCGAAGAG
>JBAQLX010000315.1:0-1680 GCA_049302315.1 Desulfosporosinus sp. | reverse complement strand
ACTCAAGAGCATGGCATACGTTTTTACTCCGGTTGCCAAAGATATTCTTTTCATGGTATTTTCGCAATCCTGGGCAGTTCGGCCATGAATCATGGTAAAGAGGGAATACGGCCAATCGGGCAAGGTCGGTCTTTGGTAACAGTGGCTGACTTCCTTAAAACGGGCCATAACTTTCCCGACCCCTGCCGCCTGTTCAGGCTCAACCTGCCAAACCCCCATGACATTGGCCACAAAACCTGCTTTCTGATGCCGCAGAACCGCGCCAAAACGGCGAATGACTTCCTCTTCCAAGAGACGATTGGCGATGAAAATGAGATCATCAACCTGCCAATGAAGATTTTCGGCAAGTACGTTATAGGGAGTGATGGAGTCCGGTAGATTCCCCTGGAGGACGCGGATAAGTGCTCTATCCTCGTTGTTTAGTTCATAAGGAGAACTGTCTTCCGGTTTCGGCCCAGCCAAATCAGCGTCCTCCAGGGAAGCGTCCACAACGATGTCCAATTCTTCGTCTTGAGACGTGTCTTTATCCAACAAATCAAAATCAAAATTTACATTTATCTTAAAAAGTCGAATCGCCGGCAAGCTATAGATTTCCGGCACTCCCACGACGTCACGGATATTTTGAAGTATGCTTGCCGCAACTGCCTGCGAGCGAGTAATCAGCGTGAACCAAACATTATATTCATGGTTGCGAATATAGTTATGGGTTACACCAGGAATTCCCTCTAATAGTCTAGCCAGGCCAGGGATCTTATTTTCGGGAACCTTGGCTGTACACAAGGTACTATAGTACCCTAAACGCCGGGAATCAAAGACCCCGCCCAAACGACGAATAATCCCTTCTTGCCGGAGACGTTGAATCCGTCGGAAAGCATCTTCCTCCGTCGTTCCCACAGCCTTCCCGAGGATCTGATAAGGATGAACCACGATTGGAAAATGGTTTTGAATAGCATTCAGCAGGGCTCGATCGGTTGAATCCATTACTTTGTCCCTTTCCTGCCATGGTATAAACACCACGGCTCCTCCGCCATGTAATCCCCTTCATTATAATAGGCTGCGCGTGCCCGGCAACCACCGCAAACGCGCTTAAACTCACAAGAGCCGCATTCGCCTTTATACTCAAGGGTTCGTAGGGTCTTAAACACTTCATGTTGCCGCCAGATTTCGTCAAACGGAGTCTCGCGCACATCCCCTAACGGGATGTTCAGATAAGCGCAGGGTTGAACTTGACCCTTCGGACCGATAATGCAATATGCTGTTCCCGCCAAACAACCACGGCTAAAGCGCATATTAACCCCCATTTGTTTGGCTATGCGCATAAACTGAGGGGCACAGGTTGGCTTGAGTTCGATATTGACGGTTTGCTGTTTCTTCATAATTCGCGTAAGGATTTCCTCATAGGCCTCCGCCTTGAGGGACTCTTCTTCAATCGAAACTGCACGGCCTGTTGGAACCAGAAAAAAGAAATGGTGGGCAACTGCGCCCAGCTCGACTGCAAAATCTGTAATTGCCTCTACTTCCTGCGCATTCCAATCCATGATCGTCGTGTGAATTTGGAACGGAAGCCCAACTTCCTTACAGATTTTCATTCCCCGAACCGCCCCATCCCAGGCACCCGGAAATTTGCGGAATTCATCGTGTTTATTCTTGTCCAGAGAGTCCAGAGAAATACCCATACCC
>JBAQLX010000314.1:0-3169 GCA_049302315.1 Desulfosporosinus sp. | reverse complement strand
ATGCTTCTTCGGGAATTTTCACGACATCCAGGGCATCAACGTTGCTTTGAATCTCATAGCCCTGCGGAGCGAATTTTTGCCAACATGTTTCAGAAAGGGCGTTAAGCGCCGCTATACTGATCGCTTTACGCAAAGAATTACTTTTGTACAGACCCTGAAGCAGCTCCACTACGGGGGTTTCTATTAACCGTCCGGAGCTGGGCATAGCTTTAGCGGAACTCGGACAGCAAACCGCTTCCGGAATCGTTTTAATGGGTGTAAAACAAATACCGCCTATCCCGTTGCTCAGTTTTACCCCCGTAAAAAACAACCCGATGACCACCCGTTCCAAGGTGATTCCATTGATTTCATCACCTAAAACGGACTGGATATGTTCATGCGTTTCCCGTAAAATCGCTCCCGGGCTAAAGTCTGGTGAATTCATGCTGATCTCCCTTCTTTTTGACCTAAGTCTAATTTGGGCACTCGTGCACGATTTTGCGCCCCATCCCGTTAACATAGTGTGTAATTAACGGACGTTTATCAATGATGTATAAGTCATCTGCCAGACGCTTAATATGTTGACCCGGCTGAATACGCGGAGCCTTCCTGGATGCCGTGACCCCTAAGAGCTGATTTCCCCCGCCTGCCAGATACCACAGGGGAATATCATCACTCTCATTCCCTGCTGCCAAACCCAACTGCACATGTGGCATAATCAGGCGGGCTACAGCAACCGTCCTAACTACCTCCCACTGCGAACAACGCAGGAGATCTCGACATTCTGTTCCGGGGTAAGGATAAAGTCGCGAGAAACGCAAGTGGTACAGTCTCTTGAATTTCCGCAGATAGAAGAGATGTTTTATTCTATCCTCGTTTGTTTCTCCCAGTCCCAAAAGCATCATGCTCCGTACCGACATACCCTCCTTTTCGCAAAACTCCAGAAGGTTCTTTCGTGCCTTCAGGCTATCCCCAGGCTTCATTTTCTTAAATATTTCTTCATTGCAGACCTCTAAAGAACTAGTAACACTGTTAACCCCCAGGCTCTTGAGTTGTTTCACCGTGTCCGTTGTCAAGGAAGGACCTAAATTCACCTCTAAGGCTATATTCGAAACAGCGCGAATTTTCTTAACCAAGTCCAGCATTTCTTGATCGTATCCCCGCAGATTAGTACCGCCACTCAAATGAAGTTGCCGGAGACCTAATTCCTCAATTTCCTTAATACCTTGTAAAATACGCTCTGTAGGGAAAAAGCTTTCCGTATAATAAGTACAGTAACCACACCGCGGAGTTAATTCGCAGGGGAATATTCCGGATATACCGGCGGACCACCATAGTTTCTCACCCAACTGTTCGTTCCGAATTTTGGAAGCAACCTCAAATAGTTTTAGGGCATTTTCCGGCATCGCAGATGCATCCAGGATCTCCAGCGCCTGTTCAGGGGTAATCTCCCCCGTAAGACCCTGTTGCAAGATATCCATAAACATTACTTCACCCCCAATTTTTAGGATTCTGCAAGGGCACACCCATCCTCACTTCGCTGGCGTCACTTTTTCATTTGGAAAAATATAGAACCCATTTGCTCCGCCTAAAATACCATATCCTTGATAAAACCCTTGAGTTTGATCGGAAAATGGCTCCCCTGTCAAAGACAGTGGAGCCATCACTTAATAAAAGCTTAGACAGCTTATCCACTCCTTTTCAAATGTGAAGGCATACCCATTTCCGGATATACCCGAGGGCTTATTGCCCTGGCCGAAATACCATGGATTACTCTTTAGGTTGTTTCGGCTCGGAGATATAATATGTAGTTTTTACACATGGACGACGTAGGAAATTTGGGATCCAATTCTTACTTAGGTCACCTATCGTAAACTAACATAGGCTATCTAATTGTAAAGTATATAATATGTCTTATTCATTTTCAATAGTTTGTATTTTAATATTCGGTATGCAGTTATATTCTGTTAATCATCGCCATTAATTTTCTTTCCAACATATACAGGCAATTTTTGACTTAATCTTTCCCTTGATTATTCCATTTTCCGCTTTCCTTTTCAGATATTCCATGGTTTCTATCTTTTGGCCCTCTGTCAAGTCTGTCTTCATCTCAAACCTGGTAATGTAATACCGTCCGGCCTCTTCTATAGATTGACTCGTTTCTCTGTCCAGATAAAAATTAACAATCTCAGGAAAAATCTTATACAGCCACAAGATATTTAAACTGCAGTAAAGCGCCTTATTGCCGTACTGATCAATCTTATCTCGCCCGAGAATATGTTTTTTTAATTCATCACCAATTGAATCCTGCCGTTCTAAGAAATGACAGATTAAGCCGTATTCATTACTGGCCTCCAACATTTTCTCCAAACCTTGCCTATTCGAAAATGCAGGGGACATAATCCCTGTCACCAGACTGAACTTTTTCTTCCAATTAAGAGCACATAAATCTGCTTTTTCCCAGTCCAATTCTATGAACTCCGCATTGGCAAGACCTTGAGCGGCAACATTTTTTCGCGCATAATGCAGCATTTTAGGTGAGATATCCACTCCGACAACTTTTTGTGTTCTCTGGGCAAACTCCCGCATGAATTTACCCGGTCCACATCCGATATCCAAAACGATACTATTTTCATGCAGCATCTTCTTTTCCAGTAGCAACTTAACGATCATGTCCGTGCGCTCATCGGAGGCATTTCTGTTGAATTCTTCAGCCCTTTTGTCCCATGAGGCCGGACTCACACCTTTATAACTCTCTTTATAAGCCTTGTCTTTTTGCCATATCTGATCGAAATACTCAATATCCCTTTGCATAGGGATCCACTCCTTCAGATTATGAATTAACAATTCATTTTCGCATTTCAGAGATTTTCCATGCCACATAATAGTTCTGCTTCCACCTCATCTCCAGCTTGATACCCGGCGACACCGATTGGCGCGATTAACATGGCGTCCGCCTTTAACAATGAATACGGAAGACTTTTATCAAGCTCGATGGACGAGGCTATATAGCAGCCGTCTTGTTTGGTCAGAACAAGCCTGACATATCTTTCAAAATTCGGGTCCTTTTCCAGCGGCTTTTCCAGTTTGACTTTGATTTTGGGTCGTACGGGAGCACGCAGACCATAGTAATGATGCACCAGCCCGAATACGCACCAATCCATAGCAAGAAAGGTAGCGAGAATCGGTC
>JBAQLX010000313.1:0-3563 GCA_049302315.1 Desulfosporosinus sp. | reverse complement strand
GAATCAGCAAGCTGTTGGCTTCACTGGGCGGGCGATAGACCGTTCCTTCGTACCGCATATTAGAACTCCTCTCACTCGAAATGTTTCCTCCCTCGTTTACGGTTATTTTATCACACCCGGGACAGTTCTCCCATAGCTCACTCCAAGTCTGCCTTCTACTTTTTCCATTGCACCAACTGCTTATTATCCTCTACAATAGAGCAAGGGTTTCGCAGTCAATAAGTCCTGTTTTTGGGAACTAATCATCCGTTAATAAAGGATAAACAGGTTTTAATGTAGAATAAAAGTACTACTGACCTCAATGCTCAATGATTTGGAAGGAGAAAAAAATGACCAAAATTCAGATGAATGTTCCCTTGGTAGAAATGGACGGGGACGAAATGACCCGCATTATTTGGAAATGGATTAAAGAATTATTAATAGAACCCTATATTGACCTTAAAACTGAGTATTATGATTTAAGCTTACAGAAAAGGGATGCGTCTAACGACCAAATTACTACTGATTCAGCCCTTGCTGCCATAAAATATGGCGTGGCGGTCAAATGTGCCACTATCACACCCAATGCTCAAAGGATCTCAGAATATAACCTCAAGGAAATGTGGAAAAGCCCTAACGGCACTATCCGTTCAATTCTTGATGGGACTGTTTTTCGAGCGCCGATAATTGTTGACAACGTTAAACCATTTATCCGCACCTGGAAAAAGCCGATCACGATTGCCAGACACGCCTATGGTGATATCTACAAGGACGTTGAATATCGGGTAGAGGGCCCCGGCAAAGCTGAGCTTGTTTTTACCGGAGAGAACGGCGAAGTACGCCAGACCATTTTTGATTTTAAGGGCCAAGGAATTATTCTTGGGATGCACAATATCGATAAATCCATAGCCAGCTTTGCTCGGACTTGCTTCAATTATGCTCTCGACATCAAGCAGGATCTGTGGTTTTCAACTAAGGACACTATTTCTAAAAAATATGATCATACCTTTAAAGATATTTTCCAGGATATTTACGACCAAGAGTACAGACATAAGTTTGAAGAAGCCAAAATTGAATACTTATACACTCTAATCGATGACGCCGTTGCCCGTGTTATCCGGTCAGAAGGCGGTTTTATCTGGGCCTGCAAGAATTACGACGGCGATGTCATGTCCGACATGGTTGCCACTGCTTTTGGCAGCTTGGCCATGATGACTTCTGTGTTGGTATCTCCAAACGGTTATTATGAATTTGAAGCGGCTCACGGTACGGTCACCAGGCATTATTACAAACACCTCCAAGGAGAGGAAACTTCCACCAATTCCATGGCCACCATTTTTGCCTGGACCGGGGCTTTAAGTAAACGCGGCGAACTTGATGGAATTACAGAACTTGTAGAATTTGCCAATAAGTTAGAAGCGGCTGCCATTAAGACCATTGAAGAAGGGGTCATGACCAAGGATTTAGCAGAACTGTCTGAGGTAACCAATAGGAAGGTCGTTAATACGCGCAACTTCCTGGTTGAAATCAAACAACGGATGGACGAAATGCTCACTCTATCCTAATACTTTGTCATTGCCGTCTGGAGTATCGGTAATCCATAATATACAAAAATTATAATAATCGCAATCGTAATGGCCAATTTGAATAACTTTTTAAGAATAAACCCCACAGCAACAATCCCTAAACCTGCGATCAGTATTTCTTGTAACCCTAGCCCTGCAAAAAAATTCATGTTTTACCCCCTGCTGCTGGCATTTCTTCAAAAATGCCAGCATTTTTTCTTCTTTGTCCGCAATTATACTCAAATAAATCAAAATTTAATCTAAAAAATACTGGCTGATATAGTTAGCGGCCACGAACATGATTAGGACCGTGATGATCACTTTTATTACTCTTTCCGGCAGGAACTTTTGTAAGCGGGCGCCCACATAAGAACCCAACAGGCCTCCTGCCCCAAAGAGCATACCCAGCATCCAGTCCGGGGTTACTGCTGTACCGCCGGCCATACCCGATACGGCAAGGATGTAATAAAACACAACTCCAGCAATGGAAGTGATCAAAGTGCCCGCCATAGCTGCACCTGCCACGGTATATATGGGTAATCCAAGCACAGCCACACAGAAGGGGGCAATAATGGCTCCGCCTCCGATCCCGTAAATGCCACCGATTAAACCTACCCCTAAGGATAGCACAAGGATGGACAGGGTGCCAAAAGAATAGGTTTCACCCCAGAATTCGTATTCAATTCTTTTCCAGGAAATTGATTTGGTCTTCACCACTGCCTCCGCAGGCAGACCGGCAGCAATTTGGCTGGAGTTCTCTTCCTTGAGCTTTACCACCTGTTCGGCAAATTTATCCTGCATCATTTTGTTTTGCTCTTTAACTTTTTTGTTCCAGCCCATCACTCCTGAGAGCATCTGATAACCTAAAAATAAGAGCACCAAACCCACAAAAAGTTTGAAAGTTCTGGGCTCTGGCAAGTACCTGATCCGAATCCAGGCTCCGAAAAAAAAACCGGGCAGGGTTCCGGTAATCACCGACCAGGTGAGTGGCCAGACCATACGTCCTTCTTTGATATAGCGGTACAAACCGCCAGGATTGGCAACAATATTGAAAATCAGGTTGGTGGGACTTACCGAGGGGCTTGTATAATGCAACACACTCATCTGAAAGGGCAATAACAAAAACGCCCCGGAAACACCGGCAGATGCCGTCAATGAGGATATTAACAAGGCCACCATTGGCGGAATGATGGGTAATACATCGACACCGGAAACAGGAAAATGCATAGAATTTGCTCCTCCAGTCATTATGGTTAGCTTAAAGAAGACCAACCGACTCCTCTAAGGGATTCTATATCGGCTTGGATTGCGAGGGTCTTTTCCTTGTAATGGCGCTGTCCCAGTTCCCGAAGCTCAATCCTGGAGGAATCTTGCTTAATCCTCCCCATAATTACCCCATGTGGCCCACTCTCGCCAAAACTTCCAGCTTCAAGAAAACCGCTATCAGCCCAGACTGTTTTTCCCGCTTTCCGGATCCCGCTCCATCCCTCCTGATGCCCCAAGGCCAGATAGGCCAAACCACTGGAAGCAATATGCTCGGGCAGAATGGGGATAAACCCCTCGCTATTTTTAACTGAGTCCGCCTCAGCATGGAGAAGCATAATCGGAATCGTTCCATCCCGCGTCGCCTGAAAACCGTCGAGGAAAGGCCCTTCTTGATGATATGCTGTCCATCCCGAACCGTATACTGTGACATTTTGGGACGGAATTTTCACACTGCTGATCCCGCTTGAGAATATATGCACATTACTCGGCCATAAAACCAGACGGTACGCAGATATCGTAACCAATGGGTCTCTGTCTCCCGGAGCAATGAAAATCCTCGTATCCTTCAACTTGGCAAGTGACCTGGCTACTCACTCGACGGTCTCCTTCTGCACATACTCCTGTTCGAGTGAACTCGTTCAACTAAAGTTGAACATCGAGTCTTCGGTGACGAAAGCCTCCAGTGGAGGGTTTCGCCGAAGCCGCACGTCCCAAAAGGAATTCTTAGCGGCGAAGTCGGAGTCTACCCCCACC
>JBAQLX010000312.1:0-6933 GCA_049302315.1 Desulfosporosinus sp. | reverse complement strand
GCCCTGTTAAGAAAACTGCAAAACTATGCGATTCGTTTTCACTAAGTTTCAAATGTTTACTCACAGCACGAGCACCGCTTACCTTTTGGTAAGCGGGCGCTAGTAATTTCAAGACCTGAGCCGGATTACCAAAACGATCAGGTTGTCGAAACTTCGCCTCTCTTTGCCGACGAGACAGGGTATTCAGATTATAGGCTTGTTCCACTGCCTCTAAATCACCCAGGAACCAGGATTCTAGCTCATGACAAACTATTCTTATGAGACAATTTTCCCGTCCGCCTTCGTCGCAGAGTTCTAACAAGCGATTTTTCAATAATAGGCAGTCGTTACTATCTTGATCGATCAATATTACAAATCGTGTCTCGGGTTGTCGAAAGGCACGGAGTTTTTTGGGAATAGACCTTTCCAGATCCTGTTTACCCTCATGATGAATAATTGTAAACCAGACATTATCGGGTAGAACCCTAGGTAAAATTGCTTTGAGGAATTCTTTCATAGAGGGTTCTTCAACTAAAAACACTATTTCTTTCATTGGGGACTGGCTCCTTTGAAAAGGCCCTGTTTCCAAAGATAGCCGGGCAAATCCCCTTCAGCCACCAGATTGCGCAGAAGTTCGTCATCCGAGGCTCGCCTAATTTGGCTAAACCCATCCACTTTAACTAACCAGAACAGTTCCTCAAGTTGAACTCCATTCACAAAATCTGGCGAATGCGTTGAGATAAATACTTGCCCACCTGCATCCGTGTAACTTTTAAATTCCTCAGCCAGCTCATATAACAAATCAGGATAGAGTTGGTTTTCCGGTTCTTCAATGCAAAGTAACGGATGAGGATTCGGATCACTTAGGAGGAGCAAATAGGTAAACATTTTGAGCGAACCATCTGAAACATACCGTGCAATAAACGGATCTCGAAATGCCCCATCCTGGAACCTTAAGATAATGCGTCCATCCAGTGTTGTAGCCGCTTCCACTGAAGTTACTCCGGGAACTCGTTGTTCCATCTTATTTAAGACGTCCTGAAATTTCTCCGGATAATGTTCATGCATAAATTGCGCAACCAGCGGTAAATTTTCCCCAGTTGGTGATAGATGCTCCGCATATCCAGCGTCTTGACTAGCTCGCGCAGCTTGAACATGAAAATCTGACACATGCCAACCCTCTATGAGACGTCTAATAGCAGCGACTTGCCTAAATTTCTGAAACTGCCCCAAGCCCTTGATGGCTAAGATATCCGGAGAGTCTAACTTTTGTTCTTCACGTTGCTCTTCTACACCCACTAGACCGTATTCACTCTCATTAACGATCGCAGTCCCTGAACCATTGGAAAAATCAAGAAAGCGCCAAGGTTTGCCTTTTTGCCCTCTACGATATTTTAGACGTTCACGAGTCACTATCGGAAATCCCTTTTCATTGAGACCGATATGTAGCTCGTAGGTTACCAAGGGGTCCTCCGGTTCAGACCTAAATTTGATTTCAATCTCGATCGGTCCCGTTTCGTTGCGCGAGATGACTTCTTTATAGCCACCTCTTTTGAGCAATGCTGCCTTGACGTTATCTGTCAATGAATCATGCAAAAAACCAAAGACATCAAAGAGCGTCGATTTACCCGTCCCATTGGCGCCCAGGAAGACTGCCATATCCGGTAAATTTGTGATTCTGATATCCCTAAAAACCTTGAAGTTCTTCAGGCGTAATTCTTCAATCTTCATCTTAATCAACTCCTTTCTGTTTGAGATATAGTTCTTCAGAGTACCCATGAATACCTTCCACATAATGTAAAAAACAAATCCGGATCGCGCCAAGTAAATCTTGACCCTTCATTACTATTCCAATCGAGTTTGGGCATTATCAAAGTACATCAATAACTTATCATCTTCCTGTAAGACAGCGTCTGGAATTTTTGAACCGATTTCGACAATCGTCTGATAATCTTTTTCACTCCAGGCCTTCTTAAATCCTGCTCGAATGGCTTCCAAACGAAACAGTTTCAGTTTTTTCTTGGAGCCTTTAATTTCGTTAATATATGTTCCAAATTCTCGCAGCAAAGACTTTTCTCTGAGTTTCTCCAAGTCTGCTTGCTTATTAGGGTCGGGTACATACCAACGCTCCTTAGCCTTATGCATGAGGGCAGTATCCTCTTTCTCCAATTCGCGTAGGTCCTTATAGTTGGTACTCAAGTAGGCGTGGATTTGACTCGGCACGGGACCTGTACCCTCGTATTGCAAAAAGTTCTGCTCTAATAAAATATCCAACTCTGGTAGAATCTCATATTTGGAGATATGTTGAATTTCCTTCATAAATTCAGGGTGTAAATCCTGACGAGTCTGTGGCTTTTTCAATAGTTGTTGCCTTAACCACTCAATGGCAGAGTTCTCATCAGAAACAAATAAACTCATCTGCATAAAGTCATTGGCGAGTAGACGTTTTTTATCATATTCAGCAACTTGGGTTTCCAGAAATATCATACCATCTCTCGGAGGGAAGCGTTGCACTAAGCCTGCCTGAAAATCGCCTGACGAAATAGGCACACTGAATCCATTTTGCACATAATAAGAAACCATCCGGTCAAATAGAACTCTCGGAGTTCTCTCAATAATTAATCCTGCAAAACCTTTCTTCCCGATAAAGACGGGAAGCTGTGCCAGATGACCTCTGACAAATGACCAGACAGATTCTTCAGTATTCTGAGAGTTTGTGATTGAGGCTTTCATTTCATTAGAAGGTTTATAGGCTGATATGACCAAGTCCTGTTTTACAGCTGTTGTTGTAGTTACTGCTTTAAAACTTCCCTGCTGTTTATCAAGTGCTGATACATTAGCGACTATAAATCCTGCATCGGTCAGCGCAGTTTGGATGCTGTTCCATACACTTGCCTTCGTATTGGAGAATTCTATCGTCATCCAGCGGCCTGGTTTAAGGACACGATAAGCTTCCCGAAAACAGTTAGTCATCAGATAACGATATTCGTTAAGACCTTTGCCTTGAACGCTATTCTCAATTGCCTCTGATTTGTTATTTGTCCAAACCTTTAGCCACGACTCCCAAAGGAAATTCAGCTCTGAATAGTTAAGATTGGCTCCAAACGGAGGATCGATGAAAATATAGTCCTGGCTTGATGATGGTATTGTCATGCTTTCAGAACTTTGACTAGTGATCAAACTTTGGTCTTTAACGATAAACGCTCGCACAAAATCTTTCACTTTACCTTTTGCTACTTTTATGATTTCTGTTTCAGCATTGAGTGATGGAACATAGAGAGTTCCACTCAATGGTCCATTGCCTCGATTACCCAAGTTATATCTTACCAATCTTGAACAAAGAGTAACTACTATCGACTGAAATAATATTTTAGATGCAGGTGCGTGTAGTTTAGATAATAAAGCTGCAAGTACCCACAAATTCCGTTTTGTATAAAAATGATGTACATGTGTAATCCCAGCTGGGTCGTTACGACGTGTTTCCTGTCCTTCCATCATTCGATCAGATGGAAACCAATAAGGTAATTCACTTTGCTCAATTCTATCTATCAACGCTAAATCAAATTCATCTAGAGGTTTTCCTTCTCGCTTACCATCAATTGTATACTTAATGTACACAGGTACTTGCTTCGCCTGACGTATTGTCTCATTAATAACACTATCGTATTTTGTAACCCAAGCACGTTCCATCTTGCGCTTCGTTAAATTTGCTGAACAATTCGGGCAAGGGAACTCATCTTTTACACTACCAACCTCTTCATCTACTGATTCTTTCCAGAAAACCACTTCACGTGAACATTCAGGACAAATAAAAACATCCGACCATACAGTATAGTTTATCTTGCCCGGTCGTCCGTCAGCATGTTTGGTCTCATACATCCAGCTACACTCTTGCTCTACCTCGGCTAGAATCCTCATTACTTCCCGCTCAAACGCCTGCACATCGACTGGTGTGTTATAGTTATAGGCTATAAAGGTTGCGGCAGGAGAGAGATCAGTTAAAATTGCCCGTCGTACACCTAATTTTGAAAATGGCACCCAAAAAGTCTTGTCTGCTTCATTCGTCTCTTCACGCAATAATGTGCCATCAGGCTGCACCTGGTAGCCGAGCTCTAATACGGTATTACGGTTACCACACATTTGTGCAGCCACGCCTGTCATGCCTGTACCACAAAATCCGTCAAAGATAATATCGCCGGGTCTTGTATAATGAAGGATGTACCTCATGATCGCTTTATGTGGCACTTTCGTATGATAGGAATGGGCATTGTATATCGGATCATTCTTACCCTCGCTTACATCTGTGGCAAAGGGTTCACGATGATAGTCCTCCTTTTCAGGACCATAGGTTACTTCTTTTTCCTTTTCCCATTGTTCAATAAATGCTGGAATAAACGGGTTCGGACAGGCGGTAAAGTAAGGTGGGTCAGACAACACTAAGATGTCCTCGTCCTCACCAAGAGGGAACCCTTCGATTTGTTTTAATTCCGGCAGTTTCTTTCTTAATTCCTCAGTAAAATAGGTCCGTCTCTCTTGATCGTTAGCGAAAGTCATTCCCAGACAAGTAACGGGTCCTGCCACTTTTGAGGCATCATCGTGGTTTAGAAACGATTCTTGAATATTGATTTCATTCATAGATACGACCGACCTTTCTCGTGGACAGAATAATAAATCCTCAATGCTCCAGCATCATGCGGACCCGTCCGCTGGGCTGATTACCGACCTTCTTCTTGAGTAGTTCCTCGAATCTCTTGCGGACATCCTCTATGGTCATTGGGCTACCGTTGCCCATCATGTATTGCAATTCCTCTTGTTTAATCTCAACCTTCTCAATCCCCTGGAGTAGGAGTTGGATACCCTCAAGTAATTTAAACTCAATCGGCAAACTAAACTCTCCCTTGGAGAGTAGTTCCTTAATAGCAGCTTGTTGATCGATATTTAGCAAGGATATATTGGCCTGCACTTCAGCATCCTTGAAGTTGTTCAGCAGTAGCTGAGTCCATTGTTCCAGCATCTCTTGGACCTGCTCCTCATAGCCGCTTAGATTAGCAGTTTTGATGCCTATTTCATCTTTGGGTCTAAATTTGCATTGCGGACAGTAGGGCTGTTTTTCCAACCCGTCCTTCGTGACGCTCCAACACGTATGCAGACCAGTCAGACCCTTTACCAAACTATCAAAGTGTCCTTTCGGTAACAATTCTACTATTGATAAGGACTTTAACGCCATAAAACGCTGATCATGAAGCAGAGCATTCTTGCGATTATCATCCGAAGCATTCAGTCTCGCCTTAGCGTGGAATTCCATGTACCGTTCAATATATCGTTTTTTCATCTCTTTAACAAGGGCAAGTTCTTTTTGAGAACTATCTGAGTGTTTTAGAGCGTCTAGCAAATCTTCCAGTGCAAGTTGCGATTCTTCTTGCCATTCATGCTCCATCGGTAAATACTGGCTAGCAATCACGAGATAATTCGCTAACGGCAGAACCTCGGAGACGCGTTGTTGTAAGAGTTTAACCCTTTTCAAAACCTCCAAACCAGCGAGTTGGTCATTAATCTCCTCGATCGTAAAGCGGAAATTATTCAGTTTGGCAGGTGTGTTATATATAAGCAACCCATCCATGAACTTTTTCAAGTTCTCCAGAGCTTCACTATATTGCTGTTGTTCCACCGCAGATAACACTGACCCATCCCAGCATTGAATGCCAGATTGGACCAGCGGCACCGTCGTCACGATCTCTTGCAACATCTTCGTTACTTTCTGATTCATTTCAACCACTCCGGCAACGAGCTGATGTTGCTGGAGAAAAGCCTGGCTAAGCCCCAGTAAATCGAATAATGCCTTCAAAGCGGGTATGGGCAAACCACTCGGTCGCTTCAGGTGACTAAAATTCGCGATCTCGCCTAATGGAAGTCTAGTCAAGTGCTCCATTTTCATCGCATCATACTGTGTTCCACTCACGGTTAAGACAATATTACCATTATAGACCATTGCCACGAGTACTACCGCGAGAAGATCAGGTTCAAGCTTGAATTCTCTCGTTAGTTCCACATCCTGAGTTCCTTGCAGGGTATAGATGGTTTCAATAATTTCTGAGCGATTCACGACCTGACCTTGTCCCTTTTCCTCCAGCAATTTAGTCACCCACTTGACGTAGCCTGATCCATCCACCTTGATTTGCTCATTATCAAGCATGACTAAGCCATCTAATATGGCTGTGCCGCTTTTGGTTTTATTTCCCACAAGATACTTCATGGCGTCAACAAGATACCCTAATCTATTTTCTTGGGTCATGATGGTTGACAGTTTGGAGAAATGAGGATAATCCGGATACTTTTCAACGAAGCCTTCAGTAAGACAATTGGTGGCCACATTCTCTAGGATTTCACGAACGCCGGCATGCGGAGGCAGAGCTTTGGTCCACTCTAAAACCTTTTTGGTGACCCCTTTGCAGGTTACTTCAAAGGCACTCAGGAAGTTGTCCCTCAGCCATTTCGTCAATCGCGGCAAGTATTCATGTGAGGCTTTTTCCTCGTAAAGTCCTTTTGTTCCCGAAGCAGCCGTGGCAGCCAATTCTCTGCTGCTGGCATACAACTTCAGGAATTTGTGAAATACTTCGTCTTTCGCCTTTAAGCGAAAGAACACTTCATCGATACGTATCTCATCCTTATATTTGGGCACCTCAAAAAGTTGCAGCATATAAATATAAAAATCGCGGGGTGGCTGTGCTGTCGAACGATCATTGGGAGCACCAAAGAAAAGATATCCCTGCCGTGTAACCTTGCAGTTAAACCATGGAAGTTCGTAAGGCCAAATACTATACCCTGTTGTTACTACTCAGGCGTTCACAAGCTATTCAACTTGTGCTACAGTCGTATGTTCAATATAAGACTACAGCTAATAATAAAAACTGCATCACAACTCAACGACCCTGCGCTGAAGTGCAGGGGTTACGG
>JBAQLX010000311.1:0-2120 GCA_049302315.1 Desulfosporosinus sp. | reverse complement strand
ACAGGAGGAGTTGGGTTGTATGATTAACCCTCAAGAACAGGCGATTCTTGATATGCTTGATCAGCCCCAAGCTGTACAGAACCTTCTCGGCATTTGTAATGGAGACTTAAGTGTTTTGCTTGAACTGTTTTGTCAGATGGAGCTTGAAGGAAAGGTTGTCGTCTCTAATCATCAGGTGAATGCTGTGATTCATTTTGCTGCACGAAGTCTCGTTGACAAGCTTATGGCTTAAAATGGATTGCTTTACGTTATTTTAATGCTGCGGGGGCATCTTTTGATGGTTCGATAGGAGAAGATCATACCCCGGATACTCATTTAATTCCCTTGGTACTTAAAACCGCCTTGGGACAAAGAGAGGCAATCTCGGTATTTGGAACAGATTATGGCACACCGGATGGGACATGCATACGTGACTATATTCACGTTTTGGACCTAGCTAAAGCACATATTCTTGCGCTGGAAGCCTTAGATATAGGAACTGACAGGGGAGCTTATAATGTGGGCACGGGTAGTGGATATTCCGTCCGTGAAGTGATCGAAATGGCTAAAAAGGTTACAGGATTGGATATTCCGGTTATCGATGCGCCTAGAAGAGTAGGGATCCCGATATATTGGTTGCAGAGGTTGATAAAATAGAAAAACTGTTTGGGTGGAAAGCCCAATACAGTGATTTGGAGACGATTATTGCGACAGCATGGAATTGGCACAAAGGTGTTTCCGCTAGCCTAAAGCGTCCGAAAGCTGGCAGGATTGCCTGTCCGTAAATTGACAGATATAATGACCATATCACTGTAAAGGAACCCACGATGTTTTTTCAGAGGCAGCGATGGATGACATTTATCGATTCTCCAGAGGTGCAGCCAGACTCATCAATAAGGTTTGTACGCATTGTCTAATGTATGGAGCCCAAAATGGTCACCGAATTATTGATGATCGCATGGGTAAACGAGTGATTGAGGGGGAATTGTCATGAGGCGCTTAGAAGACTACTTTCTAAGGAACGGTTTTTATGATCTTCTTCCTCAAGCCAAGCAATTAGCTGAAGATCTTGGATACGATCAAGGTGAGATGATCGAAGCAGTTTGTAAAGTGAATGATAAGTATTACCAGTATCCACCCACTAAAAATAGAAACCATTGGTTTAGACTGGTCTTTGTTGAAAAGTTAGCTGAGGCTAGGGCGGACATTTTGGCCTTTAGGGCAAAGAAAGCATAAATGATAAGTATATGAAAACAGTGCCAACACTCAGACACTATACACCGTCAAACTATGGACATTTAAGAGCGTCAGTAACACTATCCATTTTATTGTCCTTAATTACATGGTATAATATGGTTATAGATGTTTATAATTTAATTTTTGGGGCATCTTTTGGTGAGGGGACAGGGTTTCATGATCGATCTACTTGTACTTAATTCTACTCAAATTGAAACTATCGTCCATACTTTGAACAAGCTAATAGATCCTTGGATAATTATTCTGTTTGGCTCTTATGCAAAAGGTAGAGCGCGTAAAGAGAGTGATATTGATATTGCATTTTTGACAGATCAAAAAGTCGATGAGCATCAATCATTTTGTATTGCTCAAGAATTAGCTGAGTCGATCGGAAAGAACATTGATTGTGTTAATTTACACTTAGCTAGTATCGTATTTCGGGTTCAAGTTATTGGACATGGGAAAGTGCTTTATTGTAAGGATGAGACTCGTAGAAAGTATTATTTCCTACGTACTTTTAAGGAGTATGCCTTACTGAATGAGGAACGAGCTATCATTTTGAAACAAATTAAAGAGAGGGGAACAATCTATGGGGGATGATGTAGTTTATAATAAATGTTCAATAATCGAGCGTTGCATTCAACGCATTCATGAAGAATATGAGAATAATCCTAAGAATCTGGACAATTATACCAAGCAAGACTCCATTATCTTAAACATTCTAAGAGGCTGTGAGGCAGCCATTGACTTGGCTATGCATATCGTTGCTGAGAACAAGTGGGGTATTCCGCAAAGTAGTCGTGAAGCTTTCGATATTCTTCGTCATGAGAATTTTTTAGAAGATTCTTTGACCGAATCTCTGAAATCTATGGTGGGCTTCCGAAATATTACAGTTCATAATTACC
>JBAQLX010000310.1:0-4714 GCA_049302315.1 Desulfosporosinus sp. | reverse complement strand
AGAGATCGCAAGTCGCCATTGTCAGAAAGGGTCATATGGGAAAGGCGATCATTCCTTCAAGATACTTGAAATAATTGATCCTGAAAAGGTTGTCACCGCTTCTCCGTCAGCGAAACGTTTGATTATCGAATTAGACAAGGTACTGTAATTGAGTGGAGAGCCTAACGGAATGATTTTCTTTGCGAATCACTTCCGAAGCGCTTCAATGTAAAACACAAATCATATTTCTGGAGAGGAACGAAAATGATGAATTTAAAAATTTTTAGGGGCTTCGAGCGTTTTGAAGATCGTTACCCATCAGAGGCTGTAGAATATGCTTTAGCTAATAAAGAGGAAGCGATATCGGAGCTGCTTGAAATATTAGAATATACTCTGAATGACGCGGAAAACTTATCAAAAGACGAAAGCTACCTGATTCATTTGCCTGCGATTTATATCTTGGCCTATTTTCAAGAGAAAAAAGCATACGAAAGTATTATCAAGATTCTATCTCTGCCGGATGAACAGGTATTTGATCTGCTGGGTGATACAGTCACCGAGGATTTAAAAAACATCCTTGCCTCAGTCTGTGATGGAAATATTGAACCGATCAAAGGAATTATTGAGGATTCTTCCTTAGATGAATTCGTGAGAAGCGAGGCGTTAGAATCTCTATTGATCTTATTGAATCATAGCGTGGTTTCGAGAGAACAACTCGTTGCCTATTTCAAAGAGCTTTTTAATGGAAAGCTTGAGGCGGACTATAGTTATGTATGGGAAAGTCTTCTTGGGTGCTGCTCGTTGATACACCCTGAAGGACTATCGGACGAAATTGAAAAAGCATTTACCGATGGGAAAGTCATGGAGATTTTTTTTGACCGAATCTTTACAAAGCATCAACTAAAAAGGTCAGTCATAGAGGTTCTGAATGAACTAAAGGAAAACGAAGAATATTCCTTCGTATCGGAAGAAGATGTATTTTTACTGGAAAGTTGGGTTGGAGGATCATCTGATAAAGAGGACGACGATGATGATTACGAAGGTGACGAATATCCGTTTGATGAGGATGATGAAAACGAAATGGAAGGTGATTTGTTGATGAAAAATGTCGTTAACGCTTTCAAGGATAATGAAATTTCCATGAATGTTCCTTTCAAGAGGGAAAGCTTTGTCGGAAGAAATGACCCATGTCCTTGTGGAAGCGGAAAGAAATATAAAAAATGTTGTCTTGGGAATGTCTAGAGCCAAAAACTGTCTTTGTGATTTTGTGGGGGTGATCAGAATATGAAGCCAGTGAGCTTAAAAGAAATTGCCAATAGATTGGATTATTTCATGGATGGATGGAAGTATTATTTGAACAAAAGGACAGGTGAGATCGTCGAAATTCAAATGGAGTATTTAAGCCTCGCCGAGGAATCAGAAGACGATGATGATTTTAGTGAGTATCAGGACTGGGAGCAGGATGCTATTCGAGAGGCAGTGGACATGGCGGAAAACTGGGGTGATTATATTAAGCTGCCCGATAAGGAAGAAGTTAACGAATACGGAATTATGGAGGACTTCTGTTATTCGCAAGAAGATGATAAACTGAGAAATAAGCTATGTTATGCAATTGATGGGAAAGGTGCGTTTCGTCGTTTCAAAAATGCAATTATTCAGAACGGGATAGAAAAAGAATGGGATTCTTATAAATATGAGGCATTATGCCGAATCGCACTTGAATGGTGTGAATTTCAGGAAATTGATTATAAATAAGTAGACCACCGTGTCCTGCAAGGAAGGAGAAAAGCAGCGTGAACAAAGTAAAACCAACCAGCGAAGAATGGAGTTCCTTATACCAGGCCGCTGTAGATTTCAAACGCTCGGCCTGTTGGGAATGGATGTATGATAATGATATTTTCGGGGTGGTAGATCCTGAAACAGGGGAAACTGCCTATTGTTGTATAATGGGCAATAACGGGGAGCATTTTGCCGTTGCCGGGTATCTCGGGACGGAGGGTTTAAATGGAATACTGGGACTACTGTCCGGAGAAATCGACACAGAAAGTCCCGAAATCATGTTTATCCAAAAGTGTCTGATGTGCTCTTTTGAAGATAGAGCATTCCTAAAAGCGGAAGATTTAAAAACTATCAAAGCGCTGGAGTTAAAATACCGTGGTAGAAATCAATGGCCGCTTTTCAGGCACCACGAGCCCGGTTTTGTTCCCTGGTTTATCGATGCGGCCCAATGCCGTTTTCTAACACACATCCTGAGACAGGCTCTGGAGGTGGCTTTGCGTTGCAGATACAATAAGGAGATTCTTGATCATGAGACGCTTATTACTTTCTTGACAAGAGTTTGCCAAAAAACTGAGGACGGAAAATTGGAATGGGTAGATCAATACATAACGGTAGAGCTTGACGAACCGGAGTTCGTTTCCTTCTATGTCCAGGATGAAATATTGCTAAAAAATCTCAAAGCCTTTAAACCCAAGCGAAATCTGGTTTTAGAAGCGGATACCTATTATGCTCCTACATCGGTTAGAGAAAACGATAGGCCCTACTACCCGAAAGTATGTGTGATCCTCAACCAGCACGATGGTTTGGTTGTTTCCTTTGAATTGATAAAGGATATTCAAGTAGAAGGGTACAAGTGTGTAGACATGCTCGTAAACCTTATTGAGCGAAATAGGCTGATGCCAGCCAAGCTGCTTGTAGCAAGAAAGGAAACCTATTATCTTTACTCGGATGTGTGCAAACAGCTTGGGTTGCCAATAGAGATGGTAGAACACCTCGAATATGCTGATGAGTTCCGAAACGGAATGTTTAATCTGTTTGAGGACACCGATGGTAGTTGGCGGTAAGAGAATAATAAGGATAACGCAACAAGCAGTTGCCATTATATTACTCATTCTACTTTACATAATATCTATTATGGGACCCAATTTAAGAAGCAGCAAAGCAGAGTAATTGCCTTTAGTGGCATCTTTGGCATTAGGAGTAATTTAAGTTTTCTACACTAGCTCCATAGTAAACTTAGTAAACTTAGTAAACTTAGTAAACTCAAAACGCTGAAATTACCCTATCTCTTATCTCTCAGAGGGTATAATGTGCCTAGGCCATTGTAATTATTGGTTGTTCAACCGCAAGATAGATAAGTTTTACTTGATTCCGGCCATTTTCTTTCGCCTGGTAAAGGGCTCGATCAGCAGCATTTATCAGTGCCATGGACGAAGAATTTGGTTCAGGATAGATAGTAGCAACTCCAAGGCTAATTGTAAGGTGTTTACTTATCAAAGAACCGCAATGATCAATGCCTAAGCTTTCAATTCTCGCCCGAAGCTTTTCGGCAACTCTGGCAGCGCCGTCTGTCCCAGTACTTGGTAAGATAACAGCAAATTCCTCACCACCGTATCGAGCAACAATGTCAGTAGGCCTTTTTAATGTACCCTGTAAAGTATGCGCTACTTTAATAAGACATTTATCTCCTGCCAGATGGCCATAGGTATCGTTATATAACTTAAAATAATCAATATCACACATAATCAGGGTTAACGGTGACCCACTACGCACAGCTCGTTTCAGTTCCTTCTCCAGATTCTTGTCAAAATATCGTCGGTTAGCAATACCCGTTAAACCATCCAAAAAAGATAGACGTTGTAACTCTTTTTCTAGCTTCTTACGTACAGTGATATCGTGAACGACTGAAAGCAGGCGATAGCAGTCATTTAAAAAGATCCGTTTAAAGGTTACCTCAACCCAGAAAGGCTTCCCGTTATTATTTTTTGCTAACCATTCAAAAATCTGCGGTTTTACTTGAACAGCTTTCTTTATATATTTTTTCGCATGTTCATTATCATATGGAGGTTCACCATGACTTATTTCCCCAATACTGAGTTGTTTGACCTCCTCTTGGGAATAACCAAACATTTCACACATTTTATTATTCACATCTAGAATTTTGCCGGTTTCAATGTTTAGAACAAAGATAGCATCAGAAGCTGAATTGAAAATTGTACGATAATTTGCTTCTGAAATTTTGATTATCTCTTCCGCATGTTTACGGTCGGTAATATCTCGGATGACGTCTAAAAGCACATTGCCATTACCAATGAGTGTTCCTTGTGAACTTACTTCTACGGGAAAAGTGCTGCCATTTTTGCGGCGGTGGATAGTTTCAAACAAGATACCCTTCCGGACTGCCTGTTCCATCTGCTCTTTCACTATGGAAACGGTTTCAGGAGCTCGCAGGTCAAAGATACTAAGAGAAGTCAATTCTTCGCGAGTGTAGCCATAGGCTTTGAGCGCAGCGTCGTTACCTTCAATAATGTGTCCGTCGCAGTGGATGAACAAGAAAATATCCCTGGCATGTTTATAGAGAAGTTGATACCTTTGAAGTCCCTCTTCTGCTCGTTTTAGATATGTGATATCCATCAAAGATGCTACAACTCTTGTTGTTCCGAAAAACATAGTTGTATTAATTAGGACATTCCTAACATTTCCGTGTCTGTCTACAAAACGGCTCTCATATTTGCTGGGAGCCGTAGTTGAATCATTTTTACGCAAATGATTATATTCGAGCATTCTTTTCAAATCATCTTCAATAAAGAATTCCGTCCAGCTTTTCTTGTCTTCTACCTCGTCTTTTGAATAGCCGGAGAGTTTTTCAAATTCCATATTTATCATGGATATAGTCGTGTCGTCTTCAACTATCAGCATTGCGGTTCCAGTTGTTTCAAAGATACTTTGGTATATT
>JBAQLX010000309.1:0-2246 GCA_049302315.1 Desulfosporosinus sp. | reverse complement strand
CAGCCCGACTCCCCCGCAAAAACCAATATTATCGGTGCGTGAAAACACATTTCGAGGAACTGGCAGGCAATTGGGATGATAGGTACCAACAGGATTATGGGTATAAATAAGTGCAAACCCCCCCTTTTTATATATTCAGTTAATCTTAGAAATCAGGAGTTAAGACAATTCTCTTCATTAATTTGCCGGCATGAGTCTCTTCGAAAGCGGTGGCAATCTGGCTCATCGGCCGTACGTCTACGAATGGTTCAACCTTGATTTTTCCATCCAAGACCATTTTCAGGACTTCGGGATAGTACTTGGGTAGGCAGCCCCATGTCCCTTCGATTTCGGCGTCAAAGGCCATCAGCTTGGAGATCATGTATTCAATTTTCTGCATACCGAATCCGACAACCATCATTTTGCCCACAAAGGAAAGGAAATTCAGGGCAATTTCCTGGCCCTGTTTTGTCCCGGTGGACTCGAATACTTTCCACCCTACGTTGTGTTTCAGACCATTGGCCTTGCAGTAGTCACGGAATTCTGCAGTGATGGCTTTCATGTCTTTGTCCTGCGTGCTGATTGCAAAGGTTGCGCCGTAGCTTAAAGAACGCTCCAGCTTTTCCTTGTTGCGGGCAATGGCTACTACCGCCTTTGCGCCCATAGCACCTGCAAGCTGGGTCAAGTAGCTGCCGACTCCGCCCGTTGCGCCGGTTATCATTACAAGATCCCCTTCCTTAACACCGGCTTTAACTAACGCCTGGTAGGGGGAGGTAATCGCGTCTGCTACTACTGACAGCCACTCCAAAGGCATGCCTTTTCTGTCTTCGATTACGCAAAGGTCCTCTGCGGGAACGGGGATATGGCTGGAGAAGCCGCCGTACATGCCTAGGCTGTTGCCGGGCATTTTCTGCGCCAAGCAACGGTTGCCCCTGCCGTCAGCGCAGATTGCGCATTTGTTACAGGGCATGACTGCCGGAATAATAACTTCCTTGCCGACCAGATTGTCCGGTCCTGCAACGACCGTACCGCTGATCTCGTGTCCGAGGGTCAGAGGGGGTTTGTTGACGGTTGGTACGCCATCATAAAAATAGCCAACGTCAGTGTGGCAAACGCCGCAGGCTGCGACTTTCACCAACGCTTCACCCGGCTGCAACTCCGGAACGTCAATGCTCGTCCGCAGTAATTTACCAGGTTCAACCATTTGCCATGTTTCAATCTTTGAAGGTACACCCATTATAATTTCCTCCTTATAACTTTTTAACTTTACTACCTAGAACTTAAGGTCAGCCGCTTATTTCGCGGTTTACTTGCCCTGCCAGACCGAACGCCTTTTTTCATTATAGATTGTCTTAAATTGCCTGTCAAGTGGATTACGTTCAAGTAAAAATAACCCTCTTTTGTCGGATATCGACAATACCCTTTTGGGTAATGCGCACATACGGTAAACCGGTAAAACCTAAAAAGCCCATCCCAAAAATCGGATCATCCCACGGACAACCTTTTTCTTGCAAGAACGTATTCAGCTTTGTCATGTCCGGTGCTAACTCTTCTAAATCAGCACTGGATATAACCCCACCAATCTTCATAGGTAACTCAGCAACAAGTTGACCGGCTTCAAAGATAACGATCCCGCCGCCCAACTCCTGCATGTGGTTAGCCGCCAAAGCCATATCCCGCTCATTGTTACCTATCGCCATGGGGGAATGAGTCTCATGGGCAATACTACTAACAATTCCTCCGACCACAGCACCGAAACCTGTCAGCAGTCCTGTTAGCCAGGAATTCCTGTCTGCTGACCACAAAGATATTTTCAAAAGATCGCGCCTTCCCTGTATATCTACCTGACCGTTAATAACCGGCAGAGTAAGATTTACAGGTTGCGTAATAGTCTTACTAATCATCTTGATACATGGAATTTCTACCGTATCCCCCGCTGACTTGATCGAGAAGTCCTCAGGTTTAACAGGAGTCCGGGGTATTCTCCCTTCCCTCCAATCCTGTGGCCTAACTTCAGGAAACATGGGGATATCAATTGTTAATTCACCTTTATGGGCGACTACTTTACCTCCGACCCAAACGGTCTCCGGTAAAGGATTTTCGAGGTCTGCTACCAAAAGCATATCCGCTAAACGTCCTGGGGCAATGCCGCCTATATCATTATCTACCCCTAAATAAGTTGCGGGATTGATCGTAACCATTTGAATAGCTTTCAGAGATGGAATCCCATATTTCACCGCCTCAGAAACTAAATAATTCAAATATCC
>JBAQLX010000308.1:0-3089 GCA_049302315.1 Desulfosporosinus sp. | reverse complement strand
ATGTACGTCCTCACAGAGGTGACCTACGTTTTTACAATCACACTTTTCCTGTATTTCTTGGCTCGTTATGCGAAAGAAGTCGAACGGCCGAAAATCATAACCCTTGTAAGCTTAGGGGCGGTCATCGGGATTTCCAATCTCGTTCGTCCGTTACTGCTGCTTTATTTCCCGGTTTTGGGATTTTGGATCTTGTGGAGCCGGCGTTGGCGTTTGAAAACGGCTCTGCGGGATTTTGCCATCATCGTTATGATGACGGTTGTGGTCATGAGTCCTTGGTGGATCCGTAACGGGCTCAAATACCATCAGTTTATTGCGGTGTCAAATTATGGTTCCTATGAGTTTTACCTGGGGAATAACCCATTGACGGTTACGGACAATTACTTTTATTCCGCTCAACCGAGCTTTGATCCCGTAGTGAAAGCACGTATCGAAAAATTGCCGACCTCCGAACAAGAAAAGGAATATAAGCGTTTGGCAGTGTCTTATATAGTTCAGCATCCTCTGCAGTTCCTGCAGCGCACCTTAGCCAAAGAAGAGAACCTTTTCTGGCAACCCGTTACCCGGAGAGATGGACAATCCTATAAGATGCAGGGGGATTCCCTGGATAAATGGTATCTTCGCCTGGGACTCTTTGGGGTATTCCTTAGCCTGATACATTTGAAAAAATACAGCTTTCTTTTACTATTTACGGGTTATTATAGTTTTATCGTAAGTATGTTCACGGTAGTATCCGGAGCCCGCTATCGCCTGCCGGTGATGCCGGCGCTGATCCTCTTAGGATCCTTAGTTGCCGTAATAATCCTTGAAGGGATAGGAAAACTGTCGAAAACTAAGCAGCGAACAGGAAGAAGGGTATAAATGTTACGGGTTCAGATAGCCGCAATTATTACGAGTTTACTTGTTACCGGCTTTATCGTAGAGCAAGTTCGGCGCCGACGTTTAGCTGTTGAATACTCTCTCATTTGGATCGTTGCTGGTCTTGGAATGATCTTCTTTTCTTTATGGAGAAATGGAATCGAGTACCTAGCCGGTCTGATGGGGATTTATTATGCCCCGTCTGCGCTCTTTGTGATTTTTGGGGTGCTGGTTTTTGTCTTGTGTATTCATTTTTCCTTGGCGATTTCCAAATTAAGTTCGAACAATCGGGTCTTAATTCAACGGATTGCCCTTCTCGAAGATGCCGTGAAAATCCTGGAGGAAAACGTTACCAGCAGCGAAAATAAGCCATAATAAGGACGTGGATGACGAAGTAATATGATAAGAATTTTAGCAATTGTTCCCGCCTTAAATGAAGTAGAAAACATCGGTCTCGTTGTTCAGAATCTTAAAAGCGCATCCTCATGGCTCGATGTGCTCGTTATTGACGATGGCTCAACCGATCAAACCGCCGAGGTTGCTCGTGCGCATGGGGCGAAGGTGATCTCCTTACCGGTTAACCTTGGCATCGGAGGAGCGGTCCAAACCGGGTTTCTTTTTGCCGTGAAGAAGCACTATGACGTGGCCTTACAAGTGGATGGGGATGGGCAGCACCGCGCTGAAGAGATCAAGAAATTAATCGATCCTGTACTCTTGGGGGAAGCGGATGTTACGATTGGATCGCGTTTTTTTACTAAAACATCTTACAAATCGGCCTGGCCACGGCGGTTAGGGATTTATTTCTTAAGTAAAACAATCCAGTCTGTGGTTCGCAAGACTTACACAGATCCTACTTCCGGATTTCGTGCCTATAATCAAAAGGCCCTGCGAGTTGTGTCCACTCATTATTCTACGGATTACCCGGAACCGGACTCTATTGTAACCCTGGTTAAAAATGGGTTACGGGTGATAGAAGTCTCCGTCGAAATGGATGCGCGGCTGTCCGGAAGTTCGTCTATTACGCCGTTTAAGAGCGGATACTATATGTTTAAAGTGAGTCTGGCGATTATTCTTAACTCGATGATGAGTAGGATTTGGCCAGATTAGAGAGGAGCGGTTTCTGCACGCGTCTGCACGTTACGCCGCTGACGAGCTGGATGGTTCGCGAGTGCGCCAAACCTTTGGGCAGAGTGCATGTGGCCGCTCCTTGCCATCCGTGGCGCCACGGCGTCAGTCCATCCATGGACAAGTCCCAATGGCGCATAAATATCGTGACGTAATGCCCATGAAATGGTATAATAAGTTGATTAAGAACGTCGGTCATATGTGCGTAGTCAGTCAATAAAATGAGGCTTTCGGAATGCAATAAGAGGAAGGGGATAGAAATGGAAAATATAATTCTTCAGGCAATTGAAGGTCTAAAAACCCAAATCACTTCATTATCAGATAAAGTAGACAATCAGGGGAATCAAATCAGTAAATTATCAGATAAAGTAGACAATCAGGGGAACCAAATCAGTAAATTATCAGATAAAGTAGATAACCAAGGGAATCAAATTAAAGAAAATACTCAGATATTAATGGCGTTAGAACATTTAGCACAAGTCAATAAAGCAGAACACGATAAGATGTCGCTTAATATAGCTGAGATAAGTGGAGAAATTAAAGCCATGAGAAAAGACTTATCAAAGGTTGAACTAATCACAGCGAGTAATTGGGGCGACATTGTAAAGCTTAAATCTGTAAAGTGAAAATACTATAAAATTGAAGCGAGATCGTAGGATAAACCCTGCGATCTCGTTTCTTATTTATAATCTTGTCGGCTGAAGAATTTGTGACTGCCCTTTTGGCGTTTTTCTTCGAACCCTAACCTGTTTAGGATAACAATCATTTCCTTGGATGAGATGATCGTTAGTTTGCTCATTAGATTACCAGCTCAACTTGTTTGGATTCTATAAAGTTTGGATTAAAGACTTGAATTCCGTCTTTTACATGAACCTCTAAACATAATTTGATAGCTTCATCAACGTTTGCCATTATTTCAGAGATCGTATCTCCTTGTGTATGGCAGCCTTTCAATTCTGGCACCGTAGCAATATATCCTCCATCTTCGTCTTTTTCAATAAGTACCGTAAAATTATATTTTTTCATAAGGTAACCCCCTTCAAACGTTAAGCCAGATAGTGAATGCACTCATATTATTATACTAAAAGTGAACTCGTTCAACTAAAGTT
>JBAQLX010000307.1:0-1862 GCA_049302315.1 Desulfosporosinus sp. | reverse complement strand
CATGAAATCGACGATAACTGATTACTCTTTATTGCTTTCCTCTCTAGTTTTGACGTTCTCCCCAACCAATAAAGCGAGACTTTTGAAAAAGCCTCTATTGCTATAATTTTATCTCCTACATAAGTTCTATAAGAAGTAGTATCCCCAGGCTCTAATGTTGTAATATAGCCATCGCTAATACTATATATTTTTGCAGAGGTTATATCTGCAGTACTATAACTATAACTATGACGAAGGTTTATAAATATTGTTTTATATATTAAAGGTTCTGAACAACTGTTTATAAATAGAACAATTACTAATAATATAAATATTAAATATTTTTTAATTCTAAATATTATCATTTGTTTACCTTTTTGAACATTTTTGTGGATTATCGATTTTGAAGCATTCTACAATTAAGATACTTTATATATTTTTTCTTGTCTACCTAACATTGGCTTGACCCTTAACGCGTCAATTGGCTCGGTTTGTGCTCTTGTGAGCGAAGCGAACCGCACAAACCGTGACAATAGCGTTATAGGGTCGAAGCTTTTGTTAGATTTCTTACTTCCTCTTTAATCTTTTTATCTTCAATACTATCTATTAGCCACTTTATTTGAGCTTCACTCATTTTTTTTGAAGCATTTGAAATATCCTCAATATCTTTATCCCGCATCTCTTTAGTTTTATTGAGCAATACTACTTCTGAGCATAAATATGGAATCCTTTTATCAGTAAATTGTATTACTTTCTTCTCATCAAGTTTTATCTTGCTATTCTGTCTATAAATCCAACTATTCTCATCTCTTTCATTCAATAACACTTCTATTTCTATACCCTTAAACTCTATATACAATTTATATATTGGTAATTGTAGATATTCTTTATTCCATTCTTTTTTCTCAAGTTTCCCAATACGACTTTTATTATTTATAAAGTACTTTTTACTTTTCTCAAAGTATCTATACAATTGCATTTGATGCTTTCGATATATCCCAATTTCTATATCTTCATGCATTCTTGTTTCTTTATCTAGAAATAGATCAATTGCCCATCCACCTTCAATAAACCAAGGATATCCAAACTTATCCATAATTCCTTTTACTTTAAGGCATGGCTCAAACATACATTCTCCTATACGTGACGCCTAATCTGCTATTCTTCGTATTAACATAAAGACTGATATTTTTTCACTCCTGGCACGAACCGCTCAATCTAACATTGGCACTAAAAGGTTTAATATGTATCTTTTTGCGCCGGAGGCGTCAATCTAACATTGGCTTGACCCGCGAACAGTCATGCGCTACTGCGCTTCAGGTTAACATTTAGGTTTCTCATAGCCTATGAAAACCTTTCGCTTCGTGAGTCGGGTCGAAGCAGGTGTTAGGACAGTTCTCTTACTTTCCAAATATCTCTATTACTTCTTCAATACTCTCTTTAAATACTATCTCTTCTGTCTTGTTGCTTTCATATATGAAATCTCTAAGACTTTTACTCTTTATGTTTTTGAAGTCTCCTACTATCCCTATTCTTACTCTATAATTACTTGCCTTCTGTTATATTTCTCCTGCGATCTTTGTCTTTAGATTAAAGAAATCTGGTATTATATTCTCTTTATGAATGATTATGTTTCTTGATGGGCTATTGGCAATTATATCTAGAAAGTCTTCAACATTTTTGATAGTCCAGCTATCATCAACTACCTCGGCAATATCTTTGCCATTTCTTGAATGAATGATTGTCTTCATATATATCTCTTTTCAATTTGCCATTTAAAATTTTTTACAAAGATATATATATATCTTCATACTATCTTTCTATTCTATTTCGGGCGCCAAAGGCGTCCTCCTAACATTGGCTTGACCCGCGAGGCGTTAAAC
>JBAQLX010000306.1:0-2900 GCA_049302315.1 Desulfosporosinus sp. | reverse complement strand
CCACTGTGTCACATACTTTGCGTGAAATCCGCCAAGCCTTTGCGCTGCGGCTTTAGGCCTTCGGCAAGTTCCAGCGCCTTTGTCCAAGCTTTTTCCGTTTCATATTTAAAAAATTCATACAGGGGATTCAATTCCTCTGCTTCGTCATACTTCTGCAAGCATTCGTAGTACAGTCGCTTGTCCTCCTCGTAGACAATAAGTGGCGTGTGGTCATGAGTCATGAGAAAATAATTTACGAGGGTCCTGCCTACTCTGCCATTGCCGTCCGCGAACGGATGGATATACTCAAATTTGGCGTGAAGATAAGCGGCGGCTTTCAAAACATCCCCGCCAGAATAAGCGTTCATTTCCTCCATAAGCTCCGTCAGATCCCGTTCCACATTTTCCGCAGCGGAACCAACCTCATGGACACCGGTTACATAATCATGTTTTTTATATTCGCCCGGACGTTCCTCGTTCTCTATATACCTGCGCTCATCATAGGTACCGCTGGTAAGAATCCTATGGATTTCCCTGATCAGCCCGACGCTCAGCGGTTCCTTCTTAACGATTTTCTCTTTCAGAAACTCGTAGCACAGCTTTTGATTTTGCTGTTCAAATATTGCGCGGGGACTGCCGGTGTAATTGGCAACCTTGCCATTTTCAAAGATTTCCCTTGTATCGTGATAAGTAACTTCTTCGTTTTCAATCTTTCCGGAATGGAACGCAAACAGGATGCGGAAGTTGTCGAGATATTTGTCCAGCTCGGCAGAAGAAGATATTTGATATGACTGCCATAGTTGAACAGCCCGACTGTATTGGCCCATAAACATTCCCTCCTTCTAACCATTACTTTCCTATTATACCATACCACCGTCAATTTTAAGCTGCGCCGGATATTCATTTCTATTTAGTGCATAGTCAATATCTCATTTCCGGGCCGGATTTGTTGCGATCCGGAAAGAAATACGAGAACATTGTTTCGTATTGATCCTGTGCAGACAGGCAGGTATTCATAAGATATCCTTTTTCTGTTTTGTATTCCTTCAGGCCGCGATAATAAAACAGTTTATGCTTATGGTCAATGATAAAAGGCAGGATATCATTCTTCAAGCACTCTTTGAACATGATAATCCGGCCCACCCGTCCATTACCGTCCTGAAAAGGATGTATGCTTTCAAATATGTAATGAAAATCCACGATATCCTCTATTGGGATATCCTTTTTTTGATGATACTCATTAAGCAGTTTTTGAATTTCACCGCTGACCTTTGCAGGCGCCGTTGTTTTCCTGTCGCCGACCGCGTTTGGTCTTGTCTTGTAGTCCCCGACACGGAACCATTCCTTGCGTTCATCGGATGTGTTCCGTTTCAAAAGCCGGTGAAATTCCTTAATCATTTCTTCCGTCAGTTCCTCATCCGCATAGGCAAGCATATAGTCAAAACAAGAAAAGTGATTAACGGTTTCTATGATATCATCAACACTTGCCGCTTCATCACGTTCTAGGTTGACAGTGTTCGTTTCGTAAATATACCGAGTCTGATCTTCAGAAAGGCGGCTGCCTTCAATCCGGTTAGAATTATATGCGAGCTTGATCTGTGTCTGATGGTACAGACCACCTTTGAGCTTCATTTTCTTTTCTTCCAGCAGCCTTTCCAATAAGCGTTGCCTCATGAGCATCACCTCTTTCTATATACAAATCAATTATACCATATTTTTATATTTTATCTCTTTTTTTGAACATAGTGTCCAGTTGGGTCTTCAGATTGTCGAGCTCCACAGTCAACCCGGTGATGATCCCGCTTTGGTCTTCCACCGTTTTCTGGAGGTCCGTGTTCTCCTGCAGAGCCTAGTCTTTTCCTGCCGGGCCTGCGTCCGTTCATTGACCGCCTGCAGCAGTTCCTAGGTGGTCATGCCTTCGACATCCATATCGGCGATGAATTGCGCCCGTTCCTCCTACGAGATACCTAAGAGAAGCGCCGCCTGGCTGTAATTTAGATTCGGATTCGACTCCGAATTTGAGGAGGTAAGCAGTTCGACTCCGTACTCTTTTAAGATACGCATCAGTTTATTAGCTCTGCTCTGGGAGAAATCGACCGACTCCTCCAGCCACTTGCCCCATTCTCCATACTGGAGCAAGGCCTTGGCCTCCGTCAGCCGCCTTCCGATCTCGACAGCGGCGGCAAGGTAGATCCTTTCAGTCTGGTATTTGATCATGTTAATTTCTGCCGCGATTACATGCGGTGTGCGTCCGCTGATGATATCAGTTTCAGTTACTGTATCAGTTACTGTATCGGGCATGATCACCACACTCCTTGTGGCATATTTTACTCATAGGATATGTGGTCATGCTTAGGAGTGTGACAACCTCAGTCGTCAGGCTTTTTAATACGAGGGAAATACCCCGCTGTTTGGTTGGGACAGCAGTCTTTGAAACATCTACAAAATAGAATTTACCAGTAATCCAGCCGTCGTCTCCTTTATCACCGTTCCCAGCTAAGATATAACGTTCAGAATCCTATCACCAAATATAAACATGCACTGAACATTACCTGCCCAGTGCCTATGATTACACTATTTCCTTAATCGATATCTTTAGTTGTGGTAGCTCGTTTTGTATAACATTCCAAACGATTTTCAGACTAATTCCCATATAGTCATGTATGAGCACATCACGAAGTCCTGCCATTTGCCTCCAAGGAATTAAGCTATTTTGTATTTTAAGTTCTTGTGAAATATTCTTAGTGGCCTCACCAATAATTTCGAGATTTCTTATAACTGCATCTTGAATAAGGGTTGATTTCATGAATTCCTCTTTTCCAGTGGATGTATAGATTTCTATCTTAATTATGGACTCCAATATATTTTGGAGAAAAACCTTATCATCTTTCATATCGGCCTTGCGTCCATGAGAATTCTAT
>JBAQLX010000305.1:0-7033 GCA_049302315.1 Desulfosporosinus sp. | reverse complement strand
GCGGTTTATGGTTTGAAGCGCGAGTTACGAGGGTCGCGCATCGAACCTCGAGTTTCTCCGGTGATGTTTTTTTATCTTTATCATTTGTGATGTTTTTTTATCTTTATCATTTGTGATGTTTTAATTTCCGCCTTGTGGCAATACTAACACAAGAGATATCATAGGGGGGAAAAGAGGACATGAATGGACTCAGCGGTGTAGTTATGGTAGTTCAGTTGGTTTTTGCCATCGTCATAGGGCTATATTTTTGGGGTATGCTCAAGTCCCAACAAGGAAATAAAAGATCGGTTGAACTAGAGTCACATAAGGAACTTGAAAAGTTACAAAAAATGAGAAAGATAGCTTTAACCACCCCTTTGTCTGAAAAAACTCGTCCCACTAATTTTGAGGAGATTATCGGACAAAAAGAGGGAATCAAAGCCTTGCGAGCCGCTTTATGCGGTCCGAATCCGCAGCATGTGTTGATTTATGGAGCTCCCGGCATCGGTAAAACCGCTGCCGCCCGGTTAATCTTGGAAGAAGCCAAGAAGAATTTCCATTCCCCATTTAAAGAAAGCGCCCATTTCACAGAAATCGACGGGGCGACCGCACGTTTTGATGAGCGAGGGATTGCTGATCCCTTGATCGGCTCGGTACATGACCCGATTTACCAAGGAGCCGGAGCCATGGGGTTAGCGGGAATTCCTCAACCGAAACAAGGAGCGGTTACCAAAGCACACGGCGGAATTCTATTTATCGATGAAATTGGAGAACTTCATCCGATTCAAATTAACAAGCTCTTAAAAGTCTTAGAGGATCGCAAAGTGATTCTCGAAAGCGCCTATTATAGCTCGGAAGACCCCAATATTCCACAACATATCCACGATATTTTTCAAAATGGCCTTCCAGCGGACTTCCGTCTTGTGGGGGCGACCACCCGAAGTCCGGAACAAATTCCGCCTGCGATTCGTTCTCGGTGCATGGAGGTGTATTTCCGGGGTTTGCTTCCTGCTGAAATCTCGGAAATCGCCCGTGTAGCCGCTGCAAAGATGGAAATGCCCTTTACACCGGCTGCACTAAATGTCATTAAACAATTTGCCTCTAATGGCCGTGAGGCTGTTAATATGGTGCAGCTAGCCGCCGGGGTCGCTTTAACCGACCGGTTACCTCAGGTTGACGTGGAAATTATGGAATGGGTTATCACAACCGGGCAATATGCGCCTCGTCCGGATAGAAAAGTGCCACTTGAGGCCAGTGCTGGGGTAGTTAATGGACTTGCTGTTTACGGACCGAATATGGGTATGCTTCTGGAGTTGGAAGTAACCGCCCTTCCTGTCGCTCCGGGCACGGGTGTCCTTTTGGTGACAGGGATTGTTGAGGAAGAGGAACAAGGGAGCGAAGGAAAGAAAATCCGGCGTAAGAGCATGGCTCGCAGTTCAGTGGAAAATGTCCTGACCGTCTTAAAACAGCAAATGAGGATTGAACCTCGAAATTTTGACATTCACGTGAACTTTCCGGGCGGCGTTCCACTCGATGGGCCATCGGCTGGAATTGCTATTGCGACGGCCACTATTTCTGCAATACGTCAGCAAAAGGTGGATAATTACCTGGCAATGACCGGAGAACTATCCATTCGCGGACGTGTGAAACCTGTCGGAGGAGTTTCCGCCAAGATCGAAGCTGCGAAGCAAGCCGGGTGCAAGCGGGTTCTGATTCCTAAGGAAAACTGGCAGGAACGCTTTGCCGAATTAAACGATGAGATCAAGATTATTCCAGTGGAAGAACTTACTCAAGTTTTAGAATTGGCTATAACCTCAGAGATTAAAGTTGAAAAAACTGAGACGAGTCCGCCACTTGAAGAAGTATTGAACCGCTTGGATTTTGCAGTCAACAGAGTAGTAACAAACGTCGTTGCGAATTTGCCTGAACGGGGTAAAACGTGTTAGAATAGCTCAAGATAAGTTTGGCACACTATGACATAGTGTGCTTTCTATATTTATTTATAGGAGGGATATTAGTGAATAAAGAACGCGAATTGCCATTACTCCCATTACGGGGGATTTTAGTTTTTCCGTATATGGTTATACACCTGGATGTCGGTAGGGAACGTTCCAGGGCTGCAATTGAGGAGGCCATGCTCTGCGATCGAATTATTCTTTTGGCTGCACAGAAAGAGACAGAGATTGATTCACCGACTGCAGAGGATGTGTACGAAATGGGTACAGTCGCTGAAATAAAGCAACTCTTAAAACTTCCGGGAGGCACCATGCGTGTCTTAGTTGAAGGGATTTCGCGAGGACGGGTACTTGAATTTTTAGAGGAAAAGCGGTATTTTAAGGTGCGGGTTGAGGTACTGCCTGAGGAAAAGAAAACACCCACGCCAGAAATAGATACATTGATTCGGGGTATGATCCATCAGTTTGAAGAATATGCCAAACTCGGTAAACGTGTTCCCGTCGAAACTTTAGGAACGGTTTTAGCAGTGGACGAGCCAGGTCAATTAGCAGACATTGTCGCTTCACACCTGAACCTTAAAGTACCAGATAAGCAAACCATCCTGGACGCCATGGCAGTGGAACTCCGATTGGAACGTTTAACTGAACTAATAATGCGGGAAATCGAGATCTTGGAACTGGAACGACGCATTGGTCAAAGAGTGCGTAAGCAGATGGATAAAGCGCAAAAGGAATACTATTTGCGGGAACAGATGAAGGCAATCCAAAAAGAACTGGGAGATAAAGATGAGCGTCAAGTTGAGGCGGAGGAATTCCGTGAGAAAGTTGCCAAGGCCAAGTGCCCCAAAGAGGTCGAGCAAAAGGCGATCAAAGAAATTGAACGCTTGGAAAAAATGCCCCCCTCTTCAGCGGAAGGCACTGTGGTTCGTACTTATCTGGACTGGATCCTGGCGCTTCCTTGGACGAAAACATCCAAGGATAAAATCGATCTAAAAAAGGCCGAGGATATTTTGAACGAGGACCACTACGGTCTGGAGAAAATCAAAGAGCGTATTCTGGAGTTTTTGGCAATCCGCAAACTGACACCCAAAATGAAAAGCCCGATTCTATGCTTGGTAGGTCCGCCAGGGGTTGGCAAGACATCCTTAGCCAAATCCATTGCCAGGGCCTTGAATCGTAAATTCGTACGTATGTCCTTAGGTGGGTTGCGTGATGAGGCTGAGATTAGGGGACACCGCCGTACCTATATCGGGGCTTTACCTGGACGGATAATTCAGGGTGTTCGGACAGCAGGAACCCGTAATTCAGTTTTCCTCCTGGATGAGATTGATAAGATGACGTCAGATTTTCGTGGGGACCCAGCCTCAGCTCTCTTAGAGGTTTTGGATCCGGAGCAAAACAATACCTTCACAGATCATTACTTGGAACTCCCCTTTGATCTATCGCAAACACTTTTTGTGCTTACGGCTAATATAATGCAATCCATTCCCCGTCCGCTCCTAGACCGGATGGAGGTTATTACCCTTAGTGGGTATACGGAAGATGAAAAGGTAAATATTGCTTTGCGCTATCTTGTACCTAAGCAGATGGAAGCGCATGGACTTAACAAGGATGTCGTATCACTGGATGAGGAAGTGTTGCTCAAGCTGGTTCAGGGGTACACGCGGGAGTCCGGAGTACGGGCTCTGGAGAGGCAAATAGCCAATCTATGCCGGAAAATCGCCATTCGTTGGGTGAAAAAAGAATGGGAACCGCATATGCTGACCTTTGAAGATGTAGAGTCCGCGCTAGGTGCACCTCGCTTTCATTTCCAAGTGGCGGCGAAGGCTCCTGAAATCGGGGCGGTAACGGGACTAGCGTTCACCGAAGTCGGTGGGGTAGTACTAACGGTGGAAGTAACCCCCCTGCCGGGAAAAGGGAAATTGACGTTAACCGGTCAACTAGGGGATGTCATGAAGGAATCCGCGCAAGCGGCTTGGACTTTTGTACGGGCGCATGCTCTTAGCCTAGGGATTGAAGAGGACTTTTATGAGCGAACAGACCTTCACATCCATGTTCCGGAAGGCGCTACTCCCAAAGACGGCCCTTCGGCAGGAGTTACGATGGCCACGGCGATAGCCTCGGCCTTGGCAAGGCGCTCCGTTCGGTCGGATCTAGCCATGACGGGGGAAATAACTTTGCGCGGAAACGTTTTGCCCATCGGTGGGGTTAAAGAAAAAGTTTTAGCAGCACATCGGGCAGGAATCAAGGTAGTGGTACTCCCTGAGGAAAACCGCAAGGACCTGGAAGATGTTCCGGAGAAAGTTCGCAAAGTCCTGGAATTCCACTTTGTGAGCCGAATTGAAGAGGTACTGAAACTTGCGCTCTTACCACTGGCTCATTCGGATGAAGTTCAGGGAGAGGCTCATCTGCATTCCGTCTATGGAGCAGAGGGAATCCCAATTACTGAACAAAGACCAGAGGAAAGGCCGATCTTGTCATAGCTGAGGGGAAGTGAAACCTTGATAGTTATTCATAAGGCAGAATATGTGGCTTCTGCGGTAAAATATGAACAATATCCTGTTGGGGGTTTGCCGGAGATTGCAATGGCTGGGCGGTCAAATGTGGGCAAGTCCTCTCTGATTAACAGTTTTCTGGGGCGGCGCAACTTGGCGCGGACGGGGAGTACTCCTGGAAAAACACAAACCCTAAATTTTTACAGGGTCAATGCTCAGTGGTTCCTCGTGGATTTACCAGGTTACGGCTATGCTAAAGTCGCTAAAACGGTTAATGCCCAGTGGGGACCGATGATGGAGGCCTATCTTAAAAAGCGAGAGCCGTTGCGGGCGGTGATTCAAATTGTAGATATTCGCCACGCACCGAGTATTGAAGATATTGAAATGCAGCAGTGGCTGCGCAACATGCAGGTTCCAACCATGGTGGTAGCCACGAAAGCAGACAAAATTGCACGTGGACAGTGGCGGAAGCACTTGAATATTATCGCCAAGGCCTTAGATATTCCTGATGTGTCGCTGATTCTTCCTTTTTCAGCGCAGACGGGAGTCGGTAAAAAAGAGTTAAATGAAGCAATCGAGGAGGTCCTTGGGGTACTTGTGTGACACAGCGCTTGGTCATACGGCGCAGAGAAACTAACCGTGTAAGCGCTATAATGAAGGAAAACAAATGGACGGAGGTATGTTATGGGTATCTCAGCTTTGACCTCGAATAACATCTATACCTACGCTCATGTTCTAACTTGGCCGGAGCATGAACGATGGGAAATCCTCCAAGGCGTTCCTTATGCTATGTCACCGGCGCCCACGATCCGACATCAGGAGGTAGCCGGAGCGCTTTATCGAATTCTTGGCAATTATCTGCAAGGGAAGGCTTGTCGAGTCTTTATTGCGCCATTAGATGTATTATTGACAGAGGAGCAAGAACCGGATGAGCAGATTCAAACCGTTGTCCAACCGGATGTGTTTGTTGTCTGCGACAAATCCAAGCTAGATAAAAACCGCTGTAAAGGCGCGCCGGACCTGATTATCGAAGTCCTCTCTCCCACAACAGCAAGAAAAGACCGCCGCGAAAAATTTCTTCTTTACGAGAAGCATGGTGTTAAAGAATATTGGCTCGTTGAACCTGACGCTAAACTGATCACTGCCTTCACTTTAAAAGACGGTCAGTATGGTCGTCCAAATATATACAGCGACGAAGAAGAAATGAAAACATCTATTTTTACAGATCTGATTGTTAATCTGGCAGAGGTATTTACCAATATAGAGATTGACGAAAAAGGGCTGCCCGAGTAGCTAAAATGTCCGTAAAAAGCCGTTTACTGATACGAAGTCAGTGAGCGGCTTTTAAATTCTGCATTGTCAATCCGCACTATCGTCGATTTTTCTAGCAACTATCATATGGCCTGTACTTCTTTAAGCCTTGCCAGAATGTGCCCGATGTTTCCGTTTTCAACAGCGGTGATGAGGCCATCGCAGAATCGCTCCTGCCTAATATAGCAAGTAAGCATGGCATTTAGCAGTTGTTCCTCCGCTGTCGGCACAGCCAACGCGAAACTGTCCTGATCAGCTTTTATTCCGTAGCTTGCGAGCGTATCCAGATAGTTGACATCAGCGCTGCCGCTCAGATAAAATGTCTGCTCAAATTCAATCAGAGCTTCATCATAAGCCGGGAACGGAATCTGGATAGTTCCCTTCTTCTGCTTTTCTCCCAGCCATTTAGCTGTGGGGTGCTTTTCAAAAAACGGAGTATAGTACCAAACATACCATCGCCATAATACTCGCTGCAAAGGTTCATCCAGCATGGACCACGCCTTTCCCTTCAGTTCTGCAGGAATACCGTAGAAAGCTTCAGCGATACTGCCTGTAATAGCCGCCAGCGTATCACTATCGCCGCCCAGGGAAACTGCCTTTCTTATAGCATCTTCAAAATCGCTGCTTTCGAGAAAAGCAATGACGGCCTCGGGTACGGTTTCCTGGCAGCTTTCCACATGATGATAATTTGGACGGATTTCATCCAGCGGGCGATTCAAATCATATTGATATGTCTTCTCCAGGTATTGCTTGATTTCCATTTTGCTTTTTCCGGTACGGGCCAGATAAACAGCAGCAGCAGTTGCCTCTGCGCCCTTTATACCTTCCGGGTGATTGTGGGTGACGCGGGCACTGACCCGGGCATACCGTTCAACTTGCTCGAGATTATCGAACATCCACCCCACTGCGGAAACACGCATTGCCGAGCCGTTGCCATAGCTATTGTATGCTTCTGGGGTTTCGGCGGCTAGCCAGCCGGAAAATCTCGCTCCATAGCCCGCCTGAGGATACAGTCGGCCGTACTTCTGCATAGCTGTTACGAGTTCTTCTTCGCTTCTTGTTTCGTCATCGTATCCGTTCATCAGCCCTTCCGCTACCGCTAACGTCATTACCGTGTCGTCGGTGAAATGAGAATACCTAGCGAACAAGGGAAAGTCTGTGGTCTTAATATTATTCTGGTCAAATTCATATGGGCTTCCGATGATGTCGCCCAAAATTGCGCCCAGCATAAAAGCACCCCTTTCGCTCGAACAAAATAATTGCTGTCCCACATAAACGTGTACAGGTTGTAAG
>JBAQLX010000304.1:0-5298 GCA_049302315.1 Desulfosporosinus sp. | reverse complement strand
GTTAAGATGGTAGTCATCGGGTATTCCAGCCAACGTAAATAGGGAACCGTATTAGATAGATTCCAGTATTTGAAAACAGAACGCATCATATAGCGATAAGCAGGCACAGTCGGCGCGTTCAGGTTATCCGGTACGTTGGTCAGCGGGTTAACCACTACGGAACCGTCTTTTTGTTTCCAGGTCAGGTTCGGCACACCTTCTAAAGTGTGACCGGCACGTACTCTCTTTAAGAGCTCCAAGACAGGTTCTTCTGTGGAATCACCCCGGACAACGAAATCAACATCAGGATTTTTGATTAACTCTTCGTGGTAATAAGATGAACTTAATCCGCCCATCATGACCGGTGAATCAGGGTGATGTTTTTTTATTAAAGCTGCTAGGGCAAATGCTCCATGAACATGAGGCAGCCAGTGCAGGTCAATTGCCCAAACCCTGGGATTGAGTTTTCTGATTTCCTTTTCCGGATCATAGGCCTGATCTTTTAACATTTTATAGGCAACGTTAATGATCTGCACATTGAATCCCGACTTTTCAAGGTGTTCGGCAATGCTGGTAATACCGATCGGATACATCTCGAAGACGGAAGAAGAAGGGATCACGTCGTTAATTGGTCCAAATAAAATCGTATCTTTGCGAAAATCATAAATACTTGGCGCGTGCAGAAATATTACATCCCGCCGCAGAGTTTCAAACAATACTTAGCACCCCCGAAAAAAATCTGTTTTTGGCCACAACGATTCTCATCTTACTCTAACCCAAAATGAATTATTATAGCCTACAGTTAGCGGTTTAAAATTGTAGTCTCCTATCAAGGTATAACAGTCATTGCCGGTTACGGCTATTATTTTTGGACAAAGGCTGTACTTCTATTGAGTAATTCTTTTTTTCGTATACTCTACTATAACACAATATCTCCGATTTACCTTTATGAATTCTCCATTAAGTGCGAAGACGATGGAGAAAGAATCGTCTAATAAGAGAATGCCGATGTGCATAGCTGCGTTTTTCGAATGCTCTGGATTTCACGGAAGGATTCCACGAGTGGCAGCCTGTGTTTCGCGAAATAGTCCGGTTAAACTTGACCGGCAGATAACCTAAGAAAAGATTTGACGTTAGAATTGTAGGTTAATTTGGGAATGTGGAGAAATATTGAAAGAGCAGAAATTTAATCATACCTCGAAAGGAATGGCGTTGATCCAACAGTTCTCTACATACCGGCAAACTTGTGGCCTTAGTAGCCATCGCGAAGATTTCAGTTAGTTAATGTCAGTAACAGAAATTGAGAGCACAGATTGTCTAGGATAATCGAATCAAGGGATGATAGATAAAACATGGCTTATTCACAAATATATGGTAAAATATTACTTGAATTCTAGTAATTTAACCTTGTCCCCTTTTACCGCGCTTCCTGATATAATTGATTTGTGAAACGGTAAAATAACCGGGAAAATTAGACCTGAAAGGATGGAATTAGTGGTTGCTGGCATTGATAAACCGGAAAAGATTACAGCCAAAGAACTAATTGTGATCATCCAGCCGGATGGTTTGTTTGAACTGGACTGGCGGATAACTGAAGATAAGATGGAGAGCAGCCAATGCGATTTCCAGGAAGAAGTCTACCGACGTTATAGGGTGAATGCGCAGGAAGCTCTTTTATTGCTCGGTTTCTCGGAGCGCACGCTAGTCACGTCTGAATCCCTGCGTTATCTCCGGCTGATCGCCGCCGCATTTGTTCAGAAACTGGCCCTGAATCCCGAGCTGGAAATCCTGCGTGAAAACGCAGTGACGGAAATAGATGAGCATGAAGTAGAGCATCTCCTGCAAAAAGCGCCCTATTTAAAGGGGGCGGAATACTTAACTCCGGCTTGGCTGGCAAAGGCCTGGGCAGCGCTGAATCAGGCGTTCGGGAAAATGATCAAGTCCTACAAAGGCAGCGTCGGGGCATTTTTTGCGTCGCATAATTCGCATGTCCAACCGGTGGGTCGTGTTTTCTTTCATCTTGTGGAGAGTAAGAAAGAGGAATACCCGTTTGCCTTTTTGGCGACCTATGCGGCGGGGGTCTCGGCCAATGGCCAAGCAAAGCACCTCCCGCTGAAAAATGCGCTGGTCGACTATGGGAAGAATAGCAGCAAGCTGCTGGAACTGCTTTCGACTGTGCACAAGGCCGCTCAGAAAAGCGCTTTTATTGCCGAACTTGTGGAATCGGGAGAACTCTTTCATCCGCTGAGCTTATCAGCGGCGGAAGCGTATACCTTTCTCAAGGAAATACCGGTTTACGAGGAAGCAGGTATTTTGTGCCGGATGCCCAATTGGTGGAAGAATAAGTCGGCTTCCTGGAAAATGTCGGTCAGTGTGGGCGAGAAAACGCCTTCTCGCCTGAACCTGGAAGCACTGGTGGATTTCCAGGCCGAGCTTTTGCTGGGCGGAGAAGCGATGCAGGCTGACGAGTTGAAGCAGTTGCTCTCGGAAGCGGAAGGACTCTTATTAATCAAAGGGAAATGGGTGGAGGTCAATCATGAACGCTTGAAGGAAATGCTGAAGGCCTATGAACAAGCCCAAAAACTGATGAATAAAACAGAACTCAGTATGCTTGAGGCGATGCGCTTTCAATTGACGGCGCAAAAAGTCCTGAATCTTTCTGAAGAAGCTTGTGAACTTGAAGTAACGAATGGAGAATGGCTCAGTTCGGTGCTTAATAAGCTCGCCAATCCGGATACGCTGGAAACGGTCGCCTGTGGGGTAGCTTTTCATGCCAGTTTGCGTACCTACCAGGAAAGGGGCTTGAACTGGCTGCATTATATGAAAACGCTCGGTCTGGGTGCGTGCCTGGCCGACGATATGGGCTTGGGGAAAACGGTTCAGGTTATTGCGCTCCTGAATTACATTAGAAGCCAAAGGCATGAAAAGGCCTTGCTGATTGTCCCCGCTTCCCTGATTGGGAACTGGCTCAGTGAACTTACCAAATTTGCCCCGTCTTTGCCCTATTATGTCCTGCACCCTTCGGAAAATAAAAGTCCGGAGATGAAAGCCGACGTTTTGCGGCAGGAATATGATCTTTATATCACAACCTATGGCATGCTGGCCAAACACGATTGGTTAAAAACGATTACTTGGGATTCGTTAATTATCGATGAGGCCCAGGCAATTAAGAATCCGGGAACTAAGCAAACCAAGGGGGTGAAACAATTAAAGGCCGCTTATAAACTGGCCATGACGGGTACGCCTATTGAAAATCGTCTGGCCGATTTATGGTCCTTATTTGACTTTTTGAATAAAGGCTTGCTGGGCAGCGCCAAGGAGTTCACTAATTTCACCAGTAAACTCCAGGAGAATCAAGATGGTTATGCCCGCTTGAAACGGGTGGTCAGTCCCTTTATTCTGAGACGTTTAAAGACAGACAAAACGGTTATCTCCGATCTGCCGGATAAAATCGAAATGAAAACCTACGCGACGCTCAGCAAAAAACAAACGGTCCTTTATAAAAGAACGGTCCATGACCTTAAGACAAAGCTGGAAGCAACCGGGGCGGGAATCGAACGCAAAGGGCTCGTACTATCCACGCTGATGCGGCTCAAACAGATCTGTAATCACCCCGATCAATTTATGGGTCAGCATGACTATGCCGAGGCGGAAAGCGGCAAATATGCAAGACTGCGGGAGATCTGTGAAACTATTTATGAGCAGCGGGAACGGGTGCTTATATTTACCCAGTTTAAGGAAATTACCGAGCCGCTGAAGAGGTTTCTGGAGACGATCTTTCAGCATCAAGGGTTTGTTCTACATGGCGGGACGGCCGTAACGAAACGCAAGGATCTGGTGGCTCAATTCCAGGGGGCGGAGTATGTGCCCTTTATGGTCCTCTCTATTAAAGCCGGCGGGGTGGGTCTTAACCTAACGTCCGCCAATCATGTCATCCACTTTGACCGGTGGTGGAACCCGGCAGTGGAGAATCAGGCTACGGATCGGGCTTTTAGGATCGGCCAGCAGAAGAAGGTAATTGTGCATAAATTTATTACGAAAGGTACGATTGAAGAAAAGATCGACCTGATGATTGAAGATAAAACCCAATTATTGCAGGAAATCATGCCGGACAGTCAGGAAAACTGGCTTACCGAGCTGGATAACAAGCAGCTTATGAATTTATTTAAGCTCTCTGAATAACGTTGGCGAGGGATAGTTTATGGCATATTACAATGGATATCCGGAATACGTTACGGTGGCGGAAAAAAGACGGAAGGCCCTGAAGAGTATCGCGAAACTGAAGAAGAAAAATCCCGATATTTGTCCCGTGATTATTGAGGGAAGAACGATCGCCAAAACGTGGTGGGGAAAGTCCTGGAATGATAATCTGGAGAGCTATGCCGACTATGCCAACCGCATCGGTCGCGGGCGGAGTTACGTACGGCATGGAGCGGTACTGGATCTAAAAATTACGCAAGGGGAAATCAGGGCCCTTGTTCAGGGGAGCGTCGCCAAACCGTATCAAGTGACGATCAGCATTCAACCGCTGTCCAACGAACTTTGGCAAGGGATTACGAAGAACTGTGCCGGGAAGATCGATTCACTGCAAGAGCTGATCGCGGGTAAGTTTCCCAAGACACTTGCCGAAGTGTTTACAGCCAAGGGCAAAGGCTTGTTTCCTGCCTCCAGGGAAATCGGGTTTCGCTGCAGCTGCCCGGACGGGGCTTATATGTGCAAGCACGTGGCGGCAGTTCTTTACGGGGTAGGAGCCCGGCTGGACGATGATCCCGCTTTGTTCTTCGTCCTGCGCAACGTGAAGGTGGACGACCTGATTTCCGACACGCTCAGTCAGAAAACCGAAACACTCCTTGAAAAATCAAAAACAAAAAGCCGGAGAATTATTGAGGACGCGGATATTTCAGATCTGTTTGGCATTGAAATGGAAAGCAAAGCCGAAAAGAAGAAAGGGAAGAAATAAGGTGTATACTCGGGATCAGATTTTGAAAGCTGTAGAGAATTGTCTAGATGAAAGCGAGCGGAAGGTTATCTTTTCTAGATTCGGAATTGAAGATGGAATTACTAGATCTTTAAGCGAAATTCAATCATGCCTGGGCGTATCACGTGAACAAGTTCGTGAAATTGAGAAGAAAATGCTTAATTATATTAGAATGCATTTAATTTAACTCAAATTACGCACCAGTGCGCAATTTGACATACTCCCGGGCAGTGATCCTCTTAGGAGTCCCGGAAGAAGGACGGGAACAGTTCATCATCGATATGGATATCGAGGGAATGACCAATCAGGAACTCAGGGAATCAGTTTGGCAAGGACGGATG
>JBAQLX010000303.1:0-8513 GCA_049302315.1 Desulfosporosinus sp. | reverse complement strand
GGTGGGGGTTGACTCCGACTTCGCCGCTAAGAATTCCTTTTGGGACGTGCGGCTTCGGCGAAACCCTCCACTGGAGGCTTTCGTCACCGAAGACTCGATGTTCAACTTTAGTTGAACGAGTTCACTTGGGCATTCGTTTACACGTTAAGACAAAATAAAACTCTCTACAGCCTGTTGCAACTTCTTTAATGGACAATCATAGACTATGGATAGGGCCGCGTATATCAAATTGACTTCTTGTATATACTTAGGATATACTTAGGATATACTTAGGATATACTTAGTATATACTATAAACAAAAGGAGGGATCAGCATGTACACCACTATTCAGAAATGGGGCAATAGCCAAGGGATCAGATTACCAAAGCAAATCCTGGAAGCTTTAGATCTCCGCGAGAGTGACAGAGTTGAGATAGACCGGCAGCAGGATGCCATTATCATCCGTAAAGCCGGCATGAGACACAGGACATTGGAGGAACGTCTGGCCGGATTCAAAGGGCCTTATGAATTCTCCGAATGGGATACCGGAGCTCCTGTCGGAAATGAGGTGCTATAATGGCTTATATTCCTCAGCAAGGTGATATTATCTATTTGGACTTTGACCCACAGTCCGGTCATGAGCAAAAGGGCCGCCGGCCGGCCATGGTGATAAGCAACAATGCATTCAATGCATTAAGCCGCGGTGCGCTGGTCTGCCCAATCACAAATACTAATCGAGGCATACCGCTTCACGTCCAGCTGGATTCCCGGACAAAGACAACCGGAGTTATCATGTGTGACCAGGTGAAGGCCCTCGATATGCAAAGCCGAAGTGCAGCCTTTGTCGAAAAGGCACCCGAGGATCTGATAGCTGAAGCCGTGGATATAATCATCGCCATGGTTGAAATATTATAAAGCGGTAATAAATCAAGCCATCGGGCATATTAAGTTGAAGGACCTGAGGCCTGGGCATATTGCTTCGTTTTACAGTAACCTGCAGGAGGAAGGGATGCGCTCCAAAGAGCTTGCCAAGATCAAGATTGATTTCGCCAGGTGGCTTAAGGATAATAACATGACCATGGCCACCATGGCCGAAAAGACGGGCGTCTCCTTATGGGTGTTCAAAAAGCTGAAGAACGGCCAGAGCATCGCTAAAGAGTGCACCGGTCCTATTGCCGAGGTCATTGGCATGGAGGTTAACCAGCTTTTCATTATAACAAAGGACATGACGCCGCTGGCTGCGGGGACTATTCATACCTACCACCGCGTCTTGTCGGCCGTTCTGTTCCGCGCGGTGAAGTGGGGGTATATTCAATCTAATCCGGCTGCACGTGCTGATCTGCCTTCGATCGCTAACCGGCAAGCTGCATATCTTGACGAGCCGGATGTACGCCGTCTGCTGGAGCTGCTGAGGGATGAGCCGATCAGGTGGCGCACGATCGTTACCTTCGACCTGATCTCAGGACTTCGCAGGGGTGAACTGGCCGGGCTCCGATGGCAAGACGTGCACTTCGGCAATCAGTCCATTGTTATCCGGCAGACGTCGAACTACCTCCCCGGCAAAGGGGTATATGTGGACACTCCTAAGACAACAACCTCCAGCAGGCCCCTCAAGCTGTCCCGCAGCGCATTTCTTCTCTTGACGGAATATAAACGCTGGCAGGACAATCAGAGAGAAGCTTTCGGAGATGCATGGAGAGATGAGGATGGGCGCGTATTTACTGCGGATGACGGCGCCCCGATGTTCCCGGACACTATAACAAAGTGGTTTTCTGATTTTGTAAAGCGGACAGGCTTGCCAAAGGTGACTATCCATTCCCTTCGACATACTTGCGCCAGCCTCTTGATAGCGGACAAAATTCCGCTTGTTGTAGTCTCTCACCAGCTCGGCCATGCTCAGACCAACGCCACAGCGAATATTTACGCCCATGTTATTGCGTCGGCTGAGGCGAAGGCGGCTCAGACCTTTGATAAGTTCAACGATCTTATTATGGGGGACGAAGAGGAGGAGGCTCCGAAGAAGCCGGCCGAGATCCTCCACATTACACAAAAAATGACCCGGACAATTTAAGTCCGGGCCTCATTTTTTTATGGAGCTGGTGGTGAGAATCGAACTCACAACCTGCGGTTTACGATACCGCTGCTCTGCCTTTGAGCCACACCAGCATATTGAGTTATAAATCTAAAAACTGAAACAAACACCAAATAAACACCAAACGTCCTTTTTCCCATCTAATCCTAATCATAAAACCCTGTATTTGCAGGGGATTACGGCCCTTTGTTGTGGTGTAGGCCTGCTCATTACGAGTGAGCTGCTCTACCTCTGAGCCACATCGGCATTTTACGGACGAAAGTAATTGTACTCTAGTTTTGCAGTTTCGTCAAATAATATTTTCGTTAAGCTAACGGTCAAATAACAGTAGTAAAAATTTTCCTCGTAAAATATGATACTATTTAGTTTCAGTTTGGGTATAATGGGGGGGTAGAGTTATACACGGAAGGGACGATATGCTTTGGCATTACATATTCATTTCGTTGGCATAAAAGGAACCGGGATGAGCGCTTTAGCTCAAATCAGCACTCAAATTGAAGGTGCAACCATTACAGGGTCTGATGTCGAAGAGAGTTTTTATACAGACAGTGTCTTGGAACGTGCCCATATCCCCGTTTTAGGTTTTTCTCCCAAAAATGTAGAAAACGCCGATCTGGTGGTCACCTCTGCGGCCTATACCCATCTACATCCAGAAATTTCGCGGGCCAGGGAGCTTAATATCCCGGTCATGACTTACCCCCAATATTTAGGACGCTTACTTTCCCAAAAACGCGGCATTTCCATAGCCGGAACACACGGTAAAACTACGACGACCGCCATGATCGGCCTCGTAATGCTCCAAGCCGGATTAGATCCATCCATTGTTGTTGGCAGCGATGTCCCCGGCATTGGCGGTAATGCGCATTCCGGAAAAGGGGAATTCTTCTTGGCGGAGTCTTGTGAATATCGGCGCCATTTCCTCAATTACTCTCCGGAACACTTGGTAATTACCAACATAGAATTTGACCACCCGGATTATTTTAAGGACCTCGATGATGTTATTTTGGCGTTCGCCGAACTGGCAAAAAAGGTACCGGCACACGGCCATATCTACGTTTGGGACGAAGACCCGAATCGGAAGTCCCTCATATCAGACGCGCCAATCACGACCTTTGGGCTCTCTGAGTCCGCAGATGTCAGGGCAACAGAGATTGTATTCCAAGACGAACGAAGTTCGATGAAAATCATGCTAAAAGGGCAATATGTCGGGGATCTTAATCTCCATGTGGCAGGGAGACATACCATTATCAATGCCTTGGCGACCATCGCCTTATGCCATGAACTTGGCATATCCATCGAAGTAATCTTATTCTGCCTAAGCCTGTTCAATGGAACAAAACGCCGCTTTGAACATATAGGAAGCAACAAAAATGGCGCCTTGATCGTCGACGACTATGCCCATCATCCAACAGAAATCCGCACGACACTGGAAGGGGCTCGCCTGTCCTTCCCAGATCGTCGCATCCGTGCCATTTTCCAGCCTCATACCTTTAGTCGAACTGAAAAGCTCTTACAGGAATTCTCCCAAGCTTTTCAAGGGGCGGACGAAGTTGTCGTCGCTGACATTTTCGCCTCAGCACGGGAACAGGAACATTACACCGTTTCTCCCGTAACTTTAGCCGAGTTAATCCTGAAACAAGGGATTCAAGCCCGCTACATTGGAACGTTGGAAGACATTGAAGTATATCTTTCCGATACGCTCGCCCCAAAGGATCTCGTCCTTACTTTAGGGGCGGGGGATATTTATAAAGTAGGATTAGGGATCGTCAGTTAATATTAACTATGCCAAAGGGTTAGCCATTTATTAGTGGCTAACCCTTTGTACAATCAACTGCCTGGATACATTTTATAATTTCATCCCAGCTGTGACAGCGTGTTATACCCTTTGGGAGCTCCACTTGATTATAACTGGCATTCAGTAAAAATACCGGCACTCCGCTTTCCGAAATCAATTTGGCATTCACCGGATAATCCTCGACAAAAGCCTCAATTTCCCAATGCTTGACTAACTCTAATTTGCTGCTGAAGCCCGCGAAGAGAACGTGTTCATGCTTATGCGGAATCCCACACATCGTGAGCCAGCGCAATGTGACATCACTTTCTTCAGGTGAGCGAGCTGTAATATAAATCACTTCATGACCCTCCCTGAGAAGGGTTTCAAGCCCTTCCTTGGCACCAGACACAGGTTTGGGAGCCATCAGTAAACGTTCCGCATTACAAACAAAGAAGTCGTTCATAGCCTCTCTCGATACGTTAAAAACCAACTCCATTTTATAATCGTCAATGACCGTTATGTTTTTGCCAAAGTGTGAATTCAATTCAGTTAACCAAAATGGGTAACTATCGGCAACGACACCGTCGATATCTACTCCAACACGCACATTTTTTCCCCTGCCTTGGCCTTATTATGATTATTTACTATAATATCATAATGGATCGTTACTCGTCATTATTGTGGATAAATTCCTCCAGATTTATTAAAGGGTCTAAATTGTCGCATCTTGGCGAAATGCGTTAAGGACTTATCCACAGGTTTTATACGTTTATCCCCTGTTATTTATGGCTTATCCACCTTAAAATCCGTTCTATTTTGATATTATCCACAGAGTTATCCACACTATACACAGGTTTTTTCTAAAGTTAGTGAGAACGAAGGCGTAAACCCCAGTAATGAAGCACGGTACACAGTCACCCCAAACCCTATACGGGTATTAGAACTCCTTTTTATCAAATAATTCCATCCTATACCTATTTTTCCGTTTACATACGTCAAATACTACCTTTTCTTCCCGTTTTTTCGACAAAATCTAGTTCACTATTTATGTTAGCTTATCAAAATGTTTACTATCGCCGAAGGATGAACCCCGCACCCCCTTTAAGAGCTTACACGGCATGTCCCGACACTGAATTAGAGCGCTGTCCACGGATGGACGAGTGTCCCTGGAGCCCGAAGACACTGTCTTCGCACGTATTAACCTTCTTGCAGGATGGCGGGAAGGGACCGTCGCAGGACCGAGCGCTGTGTCACACAAGTCCCGCTAATACCTCACGACTTACTCGAATTCCTTCAGCAACCGTTTCCGGCGAAGGACCTCCCCAAATCTTGCGCGCGCGCACACAATATTCAATCCCGATAACTCCAAACAGATCCGCTTCGAAAATTGGAGAGAGCTCCTGATAGTCGCTTAAACCCAGCTCTTCCAAGCCAATTCCTTTTTTACTGCAGAGCAGTACAATGCGTCCGACTAACTCATGCGCCTCCCGGAAAGGAACCCCTTTCTTGGCCAGGTAATCCGCCAGATCCGTTGCATTCGTAAACCCTCCTTTTGCTCCGCAAGCCATCGCTTCCCGGTGTACTACCATAGTCCTCAGCATCGGTTCCACAACCAGCAAGCACTTTTGAATCGTGTCCACTGCATCAAAAACCTGTTCCTTGTCCTCTTGCATATCCTTGTTATAAGCGAGCGGAAGACCTTTCATGACGGTTAAGAGGGCTACTAAATCACCATATACGCGCCCGGTTTTTCCTCTCACTAATTCAGCCACATCCGGGTTTTTCTTTTGAGGCATGATACTTGACCCTGTGGAATATCCATCGTCCATCGAAATAAATTGAAACTCCCCGGTTGACCAAAGAACGAGTTCCTCACACATTCGGCTCAGGTGCATCATGAGGATGGAGGCGGTCGCTAAAAATTCCAAGGCAAAATCCCGGTCGCTCACCCCATCCAAGCTGTTTAAGGCGACTCCGTCAAAGCCGAGTTCCACGGCCACTTGCGCCCGGTCAAGCGGGAACGTCGTTCCAGCCATGGCCCCTGAGCCGAGAGGAGAACTATTTAAACGTTTCCGAGTATCATTGAGCCGTCCGAGGTCACGTAAAAACATTTGCACGTAGGCCATCATATGATGGGCAAACGTGATCGGCTGTGCTTTTTGCAGATGTGTGTATCCGGGCATCCAGGTTTCCAGATGCTCTTCCGAAATAAGGAGAAGAGTCTGGAGCAACTTCTCCACCAAGCTTTTGGTCTGGTCAATCTCGCTTCTCAAATAAAGCTTTAAATCCAAGGCTACTTGGTCATTCCGACTGCGCCCGGTATGCAGTTTTTTCCCCACCGTCCCAATTCGTTCAGTTAATAGCTTCTCGACATTCATATGAATATCTTCTGCGCCAATCTCGAACTGCACTTTTCCCGCCTGGATATCTTCCAAAATCTTATTCAGTTCCTTGACTAAAAGGTTTGCTTCATCTTCAGATATAATCCCAACACTTCCCAGCATTCTTGCGTGGGCTGCACTCCCTAAGATATCCTGTTTGTAAAGGCGCTGGTCGAAGCTAATTGAAGAATGGAAATCTTCTACCAATACATCTGTGGTCTTTTCAAAACATCCGCCCCAGAGCTTCACGTCTCATCTTCCTTTCATCGTTTAGTATCAAGAAAGCGCCGGGTACCGGCGCTATTCTTCGTCCTTATTTACGCTATTCTTCGTCCTTATTTACGCAAGCCTGCTTCTTTCTCCATTAGCGCCCTTACCTTTAACGGTAAGCCGAAAAGGTTAATAAATCCGCCGGCATCCTTTTGGTCGTACACACCTTCCTCGCCAAACGTTGCAATCGCTTCATTATAAAGGGAGTAGGGGGATTTCACACCTGCTGAAGTACAATTTCCTTTATATAATTTCACTCGTACAGTGCCTGTGACATTTCTCTGGGTCACATTGACAAAGGCATCCAAGGCCTCACGCAGGGGAGAATACCACACTCCGTCATAAACCATTTCTGCATACTTTAAGGCGATTTGTTCTTTGTAATGAAGCGTAAGCCGGTCAAGGGTGAGATGTTCCAAAGCCTGGTGTGCCATATAGAGGATGGTTCCCCCCGGAGTCTCATAAACACCCCGCGATTTCATCCCAACGAGGCGGTTTTCCACCATATCAACAATTCCGATCCCGTTTTTTCCACCCATTTCATTGAGAGTTTCCAATAAAGCTACCGGAGCAATTTTCTTACCATCCAAAGAGGCAGGAATTCCTTGTTCAAACCCCAGTTCAAGGTAAGTCGCCTCGTCGGGAGCATCCTCGGGAGCAACACCCAACAGATAAATGTCACGTTTGGGTTCATTCCAAGGATCTTCCAAGTCCACACCCTCATGGCTTAAATGCCAAAGATTACGATCCATACTATAGGATCGCTCTTTCGTTCCCGGAACAGAAATTCCTCGCGCTTCTGCATAGTCGAAGCAATCTTCCCTGGACTTGAGATTCCAAATCCGCCAGGGGGCAATGATCTCCAAGTCTGGATTGAGCGCTTTGACACTCAGTTCAAATCGAACTTGATCATTTCCTTTACCGGTTGCACCATGGGCAATCGCCACTGCGCCTTCCTGCTCAGCAATTTCCACTAAACGACGGGCAATCAGAGGACGCGCAAACGAAGTCCCCAAGAGATAGTTTCCTTCATAAACTGCCCCGGCCTTTAACGTCGGAAAAATAAACTCCGAGAGGAATTCTTCTCTCAGATCTTCAATATACAGTTTACTTGCACCGCTTTTGATCGCCTTTTCCTGAAGAGGAGCCAGCTCTTCTCCTTGCCCGAGGTCGGCCGCCATGGCAATCACTTCATACCCGTACGTTTCCTTAAGCCAGGGAATAATAATGGAGGTATCCAACCCGCCGGAATAGGCTAAAACAACTTTTTTCATGTCTAGCTCCCTCTTTTTCCAAATTCGTGTCCACGTGTTGTGTATAGTATACAGTCTCCATGGAAAACTATCTATTTCACTTCATTACTAGCGCCATAATCGCTTTTTGGGTATGCAAACGGTTTTCTGCTTCATCAAAGACGACTGACTGAACCCCTTCAATAACATCATCCGTAATTTCTTCCCCGCGGTGAGCCGGCAGGCAATGCAGAACAATGGCGGATTGGTTCGCTCGTTTCAGCATGTCTGCATTAATCTGATATCCTTTAAAAGCCACCCTTCTCACTTGGGCTTCTTCTTCTTGGCCCATACTTGCCCAAACGTCCGTGTAAAGCACATCAGCGCCTCTTACAGCTTCTAAAGGATCATCCGCCACTTCCACCAAACCACTATTATTTTTGGCATCCGCCTGAGCCATAGCGACAATCAACGGATCCGGCTTATATCCCGGAGGAGAAGCGATAACAACATGCAATCCCATTTTAGCTCCGCCCAACATCAGGGAATGAGCCATGTTATTCCCATCTCCGATGTAGGCAAGTTTCAAGCCCGCTAAGCGGCCTTTATGCTCCTGTATGGTCATCAGATCTGCAAGCACCTGACAAGGATGCAGCAGGTCAGTTAGTCCGTTAATAATCGGAATCGTGGCATACTTTGCCAAATCCAAGACTTCTTGATGACTAAAGGTCAGAATCATGATTCCATCGATCATCCGAGAGAGAACACGTGCCGTATCGACTAT
>JBAQLX010000302.1:0-1660 GCA_049302315.1 Desulfosporosinus sp. | reverse complement strand
CTCAGTCTTCTTCCAGGTGCTAGAGCGAGAGAACTCATGCCTGGCTTCTTATGTGGACAAAGATTAGCTATTTTGTTGGTTTCCTGGAGGGCTTGATTTCCAAGAGAACTAATCTTTAATAACAGCGGCGAACGACGTGTTCCGCTTTCATCTCCCCCTGAGCTCCCTCCAAAGAAAGCTTGTTCTTTTTGTAATAAGATAGCTGAAGAATATCCTTCTTTTTGCAGGCTTCTCCACCAGTAGCGCAGTATTCCGCGGAGAGATGGTCCGCGTAGTTCAGCATTGACCGCTCTACTAACTGGTCTACCCCTACCATTATCTCGGACTTCCTGCCAGCCATGCATGAAAAGAGGGGTTAAAATGGTAAAATCAAATTTCTCACAATTTATAGCTGTCTCCTTTTTTAACTCGTTCAAATCGAGCATTACTTCACTCCTTTCTATAGCACCTTTTGCACCTACAGCACCCTTAAAAAATCACCAATATAAATCCAGTGAAAGAGGGGTTTTCTGAGGGAACCGTGCTTGTTTTTCGTATCGTGCGGAGAGCTTTAAGGCTTCCTCAGTGCTATTAAGTAATTCACAGACAAACTGGTAAAACTCGCGCGCGTCTTTAGGTTTTATCGATTCCAACCCGTGAGCAAACCTGGAATTGTTTCTGATCTTCAATAGGTCCACCATCCGTGGCCGGTGTTTCCAAGCGATCAGTCCTAACGGGTGATCAAGGTCGTTAAGTAACTCATAAGCTTTCAAAAGGGGGAGTTGAAGGCCAGTCTTCATATCCCCGCCATTTTGTTCAAGAATTTGCTGGTATTTTGGCCGAAGTTTTTCGGGTAATTGGTCAATCAGTACATTTGATGTAAAAATCGGAGGGTGCATATAGAGCAGACAAGTCTGGGCCAGTAATTCCAACGCACGATAAATGCGTCCCACAGCATCATCATATTGTCTCATATTTATGCGTCTTTCCGCGTTACACAAGATGTCATAGATAATTCCCAGATTTGGTTTAACCCCTACGGCACACCCTTCTCCTTCTCCCTGGGCAGCTTTAACCTGCACCTTATATTTATCATAACTGTCAATAATTCCGCTTAAGAAGGACAGTTCCTGACTGAGCACTTTTCCTAATGGTTTTAGATACTCATAGGCTTCCTGATGACGGAATTCCTCCCAAGCTTGGAAACTTCGGCAGATCGACAAATAGCCCTCAAGTGTTTTACGTGTATCCTCGCTACCCGAAGGTTGGCTGTATAAATCCTCGATTAACTCTATACAAGCTAAATAGTCATGTGTCTTGAAAAGTTCTTCTAGGATGCGACGTTGACGCATCCACTGTATTGGCATCCAATCAACCTGTCTTAGCGTTTCTGTGCCTGAGGATACCTTAATGAGATCTTTACGAGGTCCACTTACAATACTTAATTCAATCTCACCATGATCTATAGCTGCCATAGCCAGTGCGGCAGACATGGTCTTAGTCCCTCCCGTGTAGTCAGCGCGTATTCTGCAACCAAGCATTCGTTCTTTTGCTTTCGTAATTGCCTCCATTGCTACCTTATAACATTGGGCTAAGTTGTCAGCATTCGGGGTTAGTAATTTTTCGTAGCTATCGAATTCTGCCCTCAGATTGGTCTGCACAACAATTGCTTCACGATCCT
>JBAQLX010000301.1:0-4995 GCA_049302315.1 Desulfosporosinus sp. | reverse complement strand
CAACTCTATAAACATACTCAGATGGAAGATACGTTTGGTGTAAATATGTTGGCACTCGTGAATGGTCAGCCAAGAACACTAACCCTAAAGGATATGATTCATTATTTTATTGAACATCAAAAGGATGTTATCGTCCGGAGAACTAAATTTGAACTCAATAAGGCGGAAGCAGAAGCGCACATTATTGAAGGATTGCGCATAGCTCTTGACCATATTGACGAGGTTATAGAAACAATTCGTTCTTCCTCGGATGAAGCAAATGCAAGAGAAAACCTGTCGCTTCGTTTTGGTTTGAGCGAAAGACAAGCCCAAGCCATTGTCGATATGCGCTTAAAGCGCCTGACTGGACTGGAACGTGAGAAACTGGAAAACCAATATCAGGAATTGATGAATACCATTGCCTATCTCAAGGCGGTTCTTGCTTCCACAAGTATGGTAATTGGAATTATTAAGGCTGAACTGGAAGAAATCAAGCGCAAATTTGGAGATGCCCGTCGAACACTCATTACGGTTGATGTTAGTAAGATGGACGTTGAAGATCTAATTGCAGTTGAAGATGTGGTTATCACGGTAACCCATTATGGGTATATTAAAAGGCTGCCGCTTAGTACTTATAAAAGTCAGAATCGAGGTGGTAAAGGTGTTCATGGCATGGCTACCAAAGAACGGGACTTTGTGGAACATCTTTTTATCACTACAACGCATCACTATATTCTATTCTTTACGTCACAAGGTAAAGTGTATCGTTTAAAAGCTCACGAGGTTCCAGAAGCCAGCAGAATAGGCAAGGGAACTGCTGTGATTAATCTCTTGAATTTAAGCCAGCATGAGATGATTACCGCAGTTATGGCCATCAAAGATTACAGTTCGGATTTTTTCTTGATCACAGCTACAAAAAAAGGGATTATGAAGAAAACTGCGCTGCAAGAATATGATTCATCACGACGTGACGGATTAATTGCTTTAACTTTAGATGAGGGAGATGAGCTGATTGGTGTCAAGCTAACCCAAGGGTTAGATGATATTCTTCTGGCCACAAAAAATGGAATATCGATTCGCTTCGCCGAATCGGATGTACGGTATATGGGACGTACGGCGCGCGGGGTGAAAGGGATAAGTCTTGCAGCCAACGACGAGGTTGTCGGGATGGATGTGATCGGTGATGAGGGCGAACTTTTGACCATGAGCGTCAATGGTTTTGCCAAACGCACCAATCTTAAGGAATTCCGTGTACAAGGCCGTGGTGGCAAAGGAATAATTGTCATGAAACTAAATGACAAAACAGGTAGCTTGGTCGGAATCAAGGTTGTTCAAGTGGAAGATCAACTTATGGTTATCACGAATAACGGAATCATGCTGCGGATTCCAGTAGCCGGTATTTCTAATCAAGGCCGTTCCGCACATGGAGTTATGGCGATGCGTACTGGTGCAAGTAGTGTCGTTGCGATTGCAAAAGTCTTGATGAAAGATGAAGAGGGCATTGGAGAAGCTGAAGATACGGAAGATTTCGAAGAAGACGATTAAATTGGCAATATTCGTGCTACGTGTTAAAATGTCTGGAAATCATAGAAGCAGAGTTATTAGTAAGGGAATTCGACCAGAGAATTAGAATTATTATTCGAGGAGGAAATTTTATGATTGATATAGGATCGTTAAAAGTTAAAACTGGGCTTGCCGAAATGCTAAAAGGGGGCGTCATTATGGATGTGACGACCCCTGAACAGGCTATAATAGCAGAAGAGGCTGGAGCATGTGCCGTAATGGCTTTAGAGCGTGTTCCTTCGGATATTCGGGCTGAAGGTGGGGTCGCACGGATGGCCGACCCTTCAATTATCCAAAGTATTATGGCTGTGGTATCTATTCCTGTCATGGCAAAAGCACGTATCGGACATTTTGTTGAAGCCCAAATCCTAGAAGCTTTAGGGGCTGATTTTATTGATGAGTCTGAAGTATTAACCCCTGCAGACGATGCTTATCATATTAATAAACATGACTTTAAGGTACCATTTGTTTGTGGTTGCCGTAATCTTGGGGAAGCATTGCGCCGCATCGGGGAAGGGGCGGCGATGATTCGTACTAAAGGAGAGCCTGGAACGGGTAACGTTGTGGAGGCTGTTCGGCATATGCGTACTGTGATGAGCGAAATACGTACATTAACATTAATGCCTAAAGAAGAGCTTATGACAGCCGCCAAAAATATGGGGGCACCCTATGATTTGGTTCTTTATATTGCGGAGCATGGAAAACTGCCGGTGGTTAACTTCGCCGCAGGGGGTATAGCTACGCCGGCTGATGCAGCATTAATGATGCATCTTGGAGTGGATGGTATTTTCGTAGGGTCTGGAATTTTTAAATCCGGTGATCCTAAGGCGCGTGCCAAGGCAATAGTTCTGGCTACAACACACTTTAAGGATGCCAAGATGCTGGCTGAGATTTCCAAAGATCTGGGACAAGCCATGTCAGGAATTGAAATTACTACATTGACCGAATCTCAGCGCATGCAAGATCGGGGCTGGTAATAATGAAAAAGCTTGTTGGCGTTTTGGCACTGCAAGGTGCTTTCCGCGAGCACCGGCAGGTTTTAGAGCATTTAGGGTGTGATGTTATTGAAGTGCGAAAAACAAACGATCTTGAAGGAATCCACGGACTTATTATTCCAGGTGGGGAAAGTACGACGATTGGTAAACTCTTAATGCTAGATGAAATGGGTGAAAAGATCAAGGAGCTTGGAACTCAAGATTTACCTATTTTTGGAACATGCGCCGGGATGATCCTCCTTAGTAAAACAATAATTGATAGTGATCAGTATCGCTTAAACCTGATGGATACTGTCGTAGAACGTAATGCCTTTGGAAGGCAGGTAGCAAGTTTTGAAACGGATCTTCTTGTACCGGCCATGGGTCCCAATCCAATACGCGCGGTATTTATTCGAGCGCCTTACCTTCGGGAAGTTGCCCCGAATGTAGGTATTCTGGCAGAGTATAATGGCAAGATTGTTTTTGCACGACAGGGTAATTTATTGGCCAGTGCATTTCATCCGGAACTTACTCCGGACCTACGGGTCCATCAATACTTTTTGGGCATGATCGATGAACATTAGGCCGAGTTTTCTTTAGAGTATTGGGAGGCTTTTATTATGTTGGATCTCAAGTTTGTTCGCAATAACCCTGAAGTGGTTAAGGAAGCATTGCAGAAGCGAAATGTGTCAATTAATCTTGACCACTTTTTGAAACAAGAAGAAGAAAGACGCAGACTTCTTTTTGAAGTTGAGAATTTAAAGGCCCGTCGCCATTCTGTTTCTGAAGAAGTCGGACGCCTTAAGAAAAACGGTGAAGAAGCGGAAAGCCTCGTTTTAGAAATGCGTGAAGTAGGCCAAACCATTAAGGATTTGGAAGAAAAATCGACGGATATTGTGCAAGGGATGGAAAAAGTGCTCTATGAGATTCCGAACATACCTCATGTCTCCGTGCCCATAGGAGTGGACGAAAGCGCCAACGTTCAAGTTCGTACTTGGGGAACCCCTCGCGTATTTGATTTCGTACCAAAGGCGCATTATGAGGTCGGTGAAAAGCTGGATGTTTTGGATTTTGTCCGGGCGTCAAAAGTAACAGGCGCCCGGTTTACCTTTTACAAAGGGTTAGGAGCTAAGCTGGAACGTTCCCTCATATCATTCATGCTTGATCGACATACCGCCAAGGGTTATACGGAAATACTACCGCCGTACATGGTAAATCGCACTTCAATGATCGGGACGGGTCAACTTCCTAAATTTGAGGAAGATGCCTTTAAGGTTGTTGGAACGGAATATTTTTTGATTCCAACTGCAGAAGTGCCGGTAACCAATCTTTATCGTGACGAAATCTTGGATGGCAGTCAATTGCCAATTCACCACTGTGCCTACAGTGCCTGTTTTCGTTCTGAAGCCGGTTCAGCAGGACGGGATACACGGGGCCTGATTCGCCAACATCAATTTAACAAGGTCGAGCTCGTCAAATTCTCACTCCCGGAGAATTCTTATGAAGAACTTGAATTATTGACCAGGGATGCTGAGAGCATCCTCCAGGAACTGGAACTTCCTTACCGGGTTATGGCGTTATCGACAGGCGATCTCGGGTTTTCTTCCGCCAAAACCTATGACTTGGAAGTATGGCTGCCCAGCTTTAATGCCTATAGGGAAATTTCATCTTGCAGCAATTTTGAAGATTTTCAAGCTCGTCGGGCAAACATCCGTTTTCGGAGAGGGCCTAAGAAAAAACCGGAGTATGTCCATACTTTAAATGGCAGCGGATTGGCGATTGGGCGCACAGTTGCAGCTATTCTGGAGAATTACCAGGAAAATGACGGAAGGATACGAGTCCCTAAAGCATTGCAGCCTTACATGGGAGTTGATTATATCGGATAGCTTCTGGTGGTATTATGAAGTGCGTTTCCTTTATTTAACAAAAAGTCTGGTTGTTTTTATTTGATGTTTATGATACACTATTTTTCGGTCGTAATTCTTGGAGGGGTGTTCGAGCGGTTTAAGGACCCGGTCTTGAAAACCGGTGACTTCGTAAGGGGTCCGTGGGTTCGAATCCCACCCCCTCCGCCAGATAACAGCAAAAAATAAGGTGGGATTCGAACGGGCGGAAAAAGAAAAGCCGACCTTTGGGAGGGTTTTCCCGCCCCGGCGTGATAGCGAGCAAGGCGAGCGGAGCGAATCCCACCCCCTCCGCCAGATCGATGTTCGAGGTTCGATGCTCGAAGTTCGAGTGAATGTATTCTTATGGGTTTTGTCAGACTTTGCGAGTCATTTTCAATTTCTGTTAAGTTCTTGTCTGCCCTTACGGGCATAACGATCGCTGTTTCTAGTAGTAGTGTGGCGAACCTGTGACCAAGTTTACTTCATGCGCCTGTAGTTCAGCTGGATAGAGCGTCAGACTTCGAATCTGAAGGTCGGGGGTTCGAATCCCTCCGGGCGCACCAAAATCGAGGATCGAGGTACGATGTTCGAGG
>JBAQLX010000300.1:0-2048 GCA_049302315.1 Desulfosporosinus sp. | reverse complement strand
GAACGGATCCTTGCAGAATACGAGGAGAAATTAGGGCTTGTTCAGAGGTTCTGGGCGGAACGTGAGAAATTAATGGCAGTGAAACCCTTGTCACAGGGATTAAATGAGCAAGATTTTACCAGCCGATCAGCATGGGAGCGCCACCAACAACTACGCATCTTGATTGATGAAGTTTATGTCAATATTTCGGATGACTGAAAACAGAAGTCAGAGGTCAGAGGGCGGAAGTCAGAATCCAGAAGTCGGAAGCCGAAGTTCGGAAACCGGAGGCAGGAAGCTTAAGGGCAGGAGCTGGAACTTAGAGCGCAGAAGCCGCATAGGGACCGTGAAAGTGGATTAAAGCGAAAGCGGGGACAGGCATGTTTCAAGGACTAAGCGAAAAACTCCAGGAAACATTTAAGCGGCTCAAAGGAAAGGGCAGGTTAAAGGAAGCAGATGTCAACGAGGCTATGCGCGAAGTTCGTGTTGCTTTGTTGGAAGCAGATGTTAACTTTAAAGTGGTCAAGGACTTTGTAGCCAAGGTTAAGGAACGTTCGATCGGACAGGAAGTCTTGGAATCCCTTTCTCCCGCACAATATGTCATTAAGATTGTGCATGAAGAAATGATCGAACTTATGGGTGGCGCGACAGGTAAAATTCTCATAGCTTCAAAACCCCCAACAGTGATTTTACTTATCGGCCTGCAAGGAGCAGGGAAGACAACCCATGCGGCGAAATTGGCCAATATGCTAAAAAAACAAGGTAAGCATCCGCTGTTGGTCGCCTGTGATATTTATCGCCCCGCTGCGATAAAGCAATTGCAGGTCTTGGGCGATCAACTGGCGGCGCCTGTGTTTTCTATGGGTCAAGAGGCTCCGGCGGATATTGCCAAGGCGAGCATCAGGCATGCTCATGCGAATGGGCAAGACGTGGTTATTATCGATACGGCCGGACGTTTGCATATCAACGAAGAGTTGATGACTGAACTTCGGGACATTAAAACCGCTGTGAAACCCAATGAGATTTTATTAGTGGTAGACGCCATGACGGGTCAGGATGCAGTTAATGTTGCGGAATCGTTTCACAGAGAACTGGGCCTTGATGGTGTCATTCTCACCAAGCTGGATGGGGATACTCGCGGTGGGGCGGCGCTTTCTATTAAAGCAGTGACCGGGTGTACCGTAAAGTTTGCCGGAACAGGCGAAAAAATGGATGCCCTGGAACCATTTCACCCGGACCGTATGGCTTCTCGAATTTTAGGGATGGGCGATGTTCTGACCCTGATCGAGAAAGCGCAAGAGTCCTTCGATGAAAAAAAAGCCAAAGAAATGGAACAGAAGCTGCGCAAACAGGAATTTACTCTCGATGATTTTCTGGAACAAATGCAACAGATGAAAAAAATGGGCCCGCTTTCCTCAATTCTGGAAATGCTTCCAGGGAGTATAGGCAAGCAACTAAAAGATGTGCAGATTGACGAAAAAGATACTGCTCATATTGAGGCCATCATTCGCTCCATGACGACAGAAGAACGCCGGAAACCAATTGTCATTAAAGATTCTCGTAAAAAAAGGATTGCCAAGGGAAGCGGTACATCGGTTCAAGACGTTGGACGTCTCCTTAAACAGTTTGAACAAATGCAAAAGATGATGAAGCAATTTGCCAGCCCGGGGGGTAGCTTAGGAATGTTTGGGAGTGGCAAAAAAGGCAAAAAGGGCAAAAAACGGGGCTTTGGGGGACTTGTGTGACACTGCGTCCCGGGCATGGGATGGGAAGATGCGCTTTGATGAACATGCGCTATGATATGCGTTGTTTATATAATAAACTTAATTTAACGGAGTTTGATACTCTATCCTGAAGTTTTGTTAAATGGAACCAGGGGCTAAATGGGCGATGTGCGATATTGGATGTAAGGCATTCGAACATCGAACATCGAACCTCGAAACTCGAACCTCGATAAATGAGGAGGTGAAAAAATGGCTACGAAAATTCGCTTATGCCGCATGGGTGCGAAAAAGAGTCCTTTCTATCGAATGGTTATTGCTGACGCTAAAGCTCCTCGTGATGGACGT
>JBAQLX010000299.1:0-5793 GCA_049302315.1 Desulfosporosinus sp. | reverse complement strand
ATACATTATATCATGCATTTAAGCAATTATCAATACTCAATTGGCATAAAAAGGGCGGCAATTCATCTCCCGCCTACGCACTCACTATCGTGAGTAAGGTAGCTTAGAGGCGGGAGACTTCTTGCCGCACGAGGTTAAATGAAATTAGGATAAATGGTTATCTTAGCCCTCAATAATTATATCATAGTTCAATCAGAGACCTAACAATCAAACTTCCGATTTGTTAACTTATAGGAAGTATACGCCTGTGGGTAGCAAAAAAATCTCCCCAACATAACATATTCAAACTTAACTTTATCGAAAGTTAGCCATGGCTAACCTATCGCTTAAAAGTGAATTAACCCGAACAACCAAAGGGGGCACATAATATGAAGGACGCAGAACGAATCAATCCGTTAGCAGACTTATCTCCGGGTTCTGTCTGTCAGATCGTCTCCCTGGAATTGAGCGGACTACTGCGGCGGCGTATTCTCGACTTGGGAATCGTTCCTGGAACGTTGATCCGCTGTATTAGACGAGGTCCTTCCGGTGATCCGACCGCTTATCTAGTGAGGGAAACGCTCATCGCCTTGAGAAGTGAAGATGCTGCCCAAATCCTGGTTAGAAAGTTATAGAATGGAGAGGAATGTGTATGACTCTGTCTATGGAGCAAAAGAGAGTGTTATGGCAAAATCGTTTCGGAATTTCCTTAGCAGATGGCCAGTTCAGCGTTGCTCTGGCCGGAAATCCTAACGTTGGGAAGAGCACGATTTTTAATGCTCTAACTGGTCTACATCAGCATACGGGTAATTGGCCCGGAAAAACGGTAGATAATGCCCAAGGAAGCTTTCAATATCAGCAGAAGTCATTCTTACTGGTCGACTTACCGGGTACTTATTCCTTATTAACCCATACTGTGGAAGAACAAATTGCGAGGGACTTTCTCTGTTATGCTTCTCCAGATGTGACGGTGGTTGTCCTTGATGCAACTTGCCTTGAGAGAAATCTCAACTTGGCTCTCCAGGTTTTTGAAATAACTCCCAAAGTTATTATCTGCTTAAATCTTATGGATGAGGCTCAGAAGAAAAGTTTAATGATTAATGTGGCGTTTTTAGAGCGCGAATTGGGTGTACCGGTCGTTGCTACTGCCGCTCGCCAAGGAGAGGGACTAACCGAACTTCAAGAAAAAATCCTTCAAATAGCGTCAGGGTCTTTGCAAACAAGCCCCCGTCAAATCGTCTATTCTTCTGAAGTCGAAAAGGCCGTGAAACACTTGCTTCCCATGGTGGGAACTCTCGCCAACAACGCCTTGTCCCCCCGCTGGCTGGCCTTACGTCTATTGGACGGAGATAGTAGTTTCCTAAATAGTTTAGACCATTATCTTGGTGTTAACCAAGGCTGGGAGGGGGTAAGATGTGCACAATGACGTCTGCAAGAAGTATAAGCGAAGTTTGGTGTGAGGCAGAAAATGTCCGAAAGTCTTACCCCAATTCTTTTAGCGACCAGATAGTTGCCGATATCTATGGAAATGCAGAACAGATCACTAGGCATGTTCTCTCAAAGCAAGGGAGCAGACACTATATCTTTGATCAAGAGCTGGATGATCTTGTAACTTCCAAGTGGTTTGGCTATCCGCTTATGCTAATTTTATTGGTTATTGTCTTTTGGATAACGATCGAAGGTGCGAATGTCCCTTCTGGATTTCTCGCCACTGGGCTCTTTGCTTTCCAAGACCAGCTTACCCTCTCGTTCCAATGGCTAGGTGCACCAGATTGGGTCCATGGAGTTCTTGTTCTAGGAGTTTATCGTACGTTTGCCTGGGTTATCGCCGTGATGTTGCCTCCTATGGCTATCTTCTTTCCCCTGTTTACTCTCTTGGAAGATTCCGGGTTTCTCCCGCGCATTGCCTTTAACCTGGATCATATTTTCAAAAAGGCCAACGCCTGTGGCAAACAGAGCCTGACGATGTGTATGGGATTCGGGTGTAATGCAGCAGGAGTGACCTCCTGCAGAATTATCGACTCTCCCCGCGAACGCTTAATCGCGATTTTGACTAACAATTTTGTCCCTTGCAATGGCAGATTTCCAACCTTAATAGCAATTACCTCAATTTTTATTGGCGGCGCTATTGCATCCTATTCAGGATTGATCAATGCGCTGGTCATTTCCGTAATAATATTGCTGGGTGTAGCGGTTACGTTGTTAGTATCTTGGCTGCTATCTATGACAATTTTAAAAGGTGACCCATCGTCCCTTGTCTTGGAATTGCCATCTTATCGTCGACCTAAAATTGGAGCAGTGATCTATCGGTCCATGATCGATCGCACCCTATTTGTTCTAAGACGGGCAATCATAGTAGCCGCTCCTGCCGGTGGTGTGATTTGGATTCTGGGGAATATTTATATTGGGGAACAAAGCATTATCTCCACTGTGGCTCATGCTCTAAATCCGCTTGGGCAGTTAATTGGCCTGGATGGGGTTATCCTTATGGCTTTTATTCTGGGGCTGCCAGCCAACGAGATCGTCTTACCAATTCTCATCATGAGTTATCTCTCTACTGGTACTCTACAGGATTTCGCTAGTTTGGAAGAGTTGAGAAATATCTTGGTTAATAACGGATGGACCTGGCTAACAGCGGTAAACATCATGTTGTTTTCCTTGTTGCATTGGCCTTGTGCTACCACCCTAATTACAACCTTCAAGGAAACAGGCCGTAAGCGATGGGCCTTTCTCTCTTTTCTGATTCCGACGCTTATTGGGTTTAGTGTTTGTTTTATTCTCACTCAATTTGTGCGGTTCTTAGGCCTCGTATAGCTAGCAGAACTTTACACCCTTATTTTACTCGGGAGTATGGGATACTTACGAGGAGTTTTAACTCCAATCTGAAGTTTGGTTGAACGAATCCAGGGCTTAGCGATCGGACAAAATGTGTTCCAGTAAAACCTTGTGCCATTCTGGGCCATTTTTGAGTTTGTGTTGACCCTCAACCGATCAAAACAGTTTAATGTGGGAATGCTTGTTGGATCACCAAAGCCTCCGGTGAGCTCACCCTATTCTCGGCAATTCGGGATGTATTATTATGATAGTTTCACAGAACATCAGTATCCATCCGTTTCTCCGGAACTGTATCAGGGGCATTGGTGTGCTTACAAATAGGAAACGAGTAAAATAATCCAAAAAGGGAGTCCTTCTTCTTAACAGAGGACTCCCCCCTCGCTTGAGCTTAATTCAATCTTTGAATTTCTCTCTAATTTGTGGTACGGTTTACTAAAATGTTATTTCAGATTATTCGTAACAAAAGAATTAGGAGGTCATCTATGATATAAATTTGTTGGCCAATTTCAATATTGAAATATGGCTGGATATTTGCATAGCTTTAGTAATTTTTATTTTGCTCTCTTGATTCTACCCCTCAATATTAGTTCATATGTGGCTTTGATCAAGGTCTTTCGTTCTATAATTATTATTCATTATGGTAGGATGGGGACTCTATAATTTATCCTCCACATCTTCGGCCTCTTTTGCAAACATCACTAACAAGTTCAATATTGAAGTAGATAAGATCTTATTGCCGTTTATTTCTAAACTTCTCCGTTTGGTCCCCTTAATCTATTTTTCTAGTTTTTTGCAATTATGACAATATCCGTATATCTCCAGCTTATGTCCAGTCACGTCGAAATCTATCTTCTTCTTTAAGATCTCCTGAAGTTCTCCCATAGGGCAGTCTTCGATGGAAATCACCTTGTGGCAACCAACGCAATAAAGATGATGTTTATGCTCATGATGGTTTAGTTCATACCGTGCTTTGCCATCATCCATAGTTGATTTTATTACCAAATTTTTTGAAACGAATGTATCCAGCGTCCTATAGACCGTGGACAAATTTATTGAAGCAGTCTTTTCCCTTAACGATAGATAGAGTTCCTCTGCTGTTATTGGCTGTTCAGACTGTTCCAGGAGAAGTAGGATAGCATTTCTGTGCCTGGTACTTTTCATACCTTCACGTTTCAGGATTTCCGTATAGTTAGTGTTTTCTTCCAATCAAGCTCATCCTTAACTCATCATAATTTAGTACTTATTATGTTCATTTTAATCCATTTGGATATTTTAGCAATGTTTAGCCCCTTAAAACTTGTCGAGCAATCAACTATTATTGTATTGGTTCCAGATTTCAACTTTATCCGATGATTAATACGGAAAGTAATGATTGACAATTTAGAGAATAAAGTATAATCTAATTATACGCAAATGCAAAGCGTTTGCAAAACATTTAAATAGGGGGTAATTTTTTGAATTTAAAATCAGTTAAACTTCTGTGCCTAATGCTATTAAGCTTATTGGTAATAAGTGGGTGCGGGGCAAACAACGCATCTCAGGTTACAGTCAGTCCAACTCAAAACTCAAGTTCAAAAACGACGACAATCGCCGCTTCATTCTATCCAATGTATATATTCGCTTTGAACGTTGCCAAAGACATCCCTAATGTCAACGTGATTGATATGACTAAGCCCACTGCAGGATGCCTTCATGATTACGCGGCAACTCCTGGAGACATGAAGAATCTTGAAGGAGCAAAAGTCCTCATAACCAACGGAGCAGGAATAGAATCCTTCATGGGTAAAGTTACGAGCCAAATGCCGAATCTAATAATAGTCGAGGCCAGTAAAGGAATCGAGCTCATTAAAGGAAATGGGAATGAAGGGGACAATCCTCATGTCTGGGTAAGTATCTCTAATGCTATTAGGCAGGTGCAAAATATTGGGGATCAACTCGCTTTATTAGACCCCAATAATGCCGCAAAATATATAGAGAACACCAATGTGTATATTAAAAAGTTAGAGGCACAAAGAACTAAAATGCATCTGGCCTTGGACGGTATAAAAAGCCGTGATATCGTTACCTTCCACGAGGCATTTCCTTATTTCGCTAAAGAATTCAACTTCAACATCGTTGCGGTCATCGAACGTGAACCGGGCTCCGCTCCCAGTGCCAAAGAATTGAGTGAAACTATAGACCAGGTCAAGAGCCTAAAAATAAACGCTCTCTTTGCAGAACCGCAATATCCAGCTAAAGCGGCGGATACAATTGCGACGGCAACCGGTGCTAAAGTATATACACTTGACCCCGTTGTAATGGGACCTATGGACGCAGATGCCTATATCAATATTATGGACAGCAATCTTAAAACATTAGAAGAGGCTCTAAAATGAACATGAATCTAAACATGCTACAACCAAAATGTAATCATAGTCGTCAAGGGACATCCTGTATGAGTGGACTATGTTGCACCAAAATAACCAACTTCGGTGTTGCCCGTGGCGGTACAGTTATATTACAAGACGTCAGTCTCCACATTCACTGTGGGGATTTAACGGCGATTATCGGTCCTAACGGGGCTGGCAAAAGCACGCTTCTTAAGGCTATCTTAGGTGAGATTCCCCATACTGGAGAACTTCAATTTTTAGATGCTCAAAACGAAGGCACATCGAAACTGTCTATGGGTTACGTCCCCCAGAAGCTTGATCTCGATTCCAGTTCTCCAACCAGTGTCCTTGACTTATTTGCTGCTGCCCGGACAAAGATCCCTATCTGGTTGTCTTATCCTAAAAAAATACGTCAACATGTTAGAGAAACTTTAGCCCGTACTCAGGCCGAACACTTAATCAATAAACGCTTAGGAGCCTTATCTGGAGGGGAGTTACAAAGAGTTTTGCTCGCCCTCGCCCTTGAGCCAATTCCTCACCTCTTACTTCTGGATGAACCCGTATCAGGTATTGACCAGAGAGGTTTAGAGTTTTTTTATAAAACAGTTTC
>JBAQLX010000298.1:0-3193 GCA_049302315.1 Desulfosporosinus sp. | reverse complement strand
CTGTGAGGCTACAAAAGAATGGCTGATACGAGCCGTGTAAATCGAGAGGTTTACGCACGGTTCTGTAGGAGGCTGGTGGTGAAATTCCTCCGGCCTACCTGGCCTCTGGGAAACGTGATCAGCTTATGCAGATGCGCGCACCCGGTTTCTATCCCGACGGACGGGGGATTGGTACGATTTTGTATTTGTGACGCATATGTATTTTCTTCGTGAAAACAAAGTCTGCCTACGTAAGCGAAGCTTATGAAGACAGAATCGAAGGGTTTTGCCATCGGTTGTGCCAATAAATAATTTAACAAATTCGCAGGCGCAATAGTCCAAAAGAGAATGGGTGGGGGATTTTGTGACAGAGATTCACGTGATTGACCTAATAGATACTACGCATGAAGGGCCTGTCGCAATGGGTCTTAAGGAGGAGGAACAGCAGGTACATCTTCACCAAGGCTCCTTGGATGGGGCTTGTGGACCGTACTGTCTGTTAATGAGCCTATTGATTTGTGGACTTGCTGACAGATCAGCAGTGTTATCTTCACGTTATAGCAAGCAAACCTCAATTGGAAAAGTTCTGGAAAGGATACATAGGGGCCAAGGGTTATTTAGAGATGGAACAAGTTTGGAAGAACTACAGGATTTTATTGATGGGGCATTTACTAAAAGGATAGGGACTGAACCCTTTACAGAAAGTGGAGTAGGTGTAAGGAGCTTCGTCGAAAGGCACATAGAAGAAAACCATCCCGTTATTATGGGCATTGAATATCCAGGCTGTGGACATTGGGTTGTTGCAGTAGGTTTGGAGTATTCAAAAGAGAACAATGGAACTCTAAGCCCTTGTCGAATTTTAGTTCTTGATCCAGGTGAGTTGCCTTCTAAGGTAAGTGCTTGGAATGGTGTTGTTGAGTATAGAGCAAGCGGTGGGCCTTATCCATATACCTGGTGGACCGGCGATCGAAAAGTAAAGTTGGATGAGGCTATCGCCATATGGAAAAAGTAAAGCCATCATAAACCAAGGGGACTTGGCCATGATAACCCTTCGTACTCAATACATATTAAACCGAAAAATCAAAAGGACCAATCTACTTATATTGTGTTCTCAATGAATTGATAGGAGATTGAAAGTATGGGCTTTTTTGATACAAAGAAGCAACCTGAACGAAATTTGAGTGTGATAGAAGCCAAGGCTAACCAAATCATAGCTGAAGCAGGTGATAACATTAATAATGATATTGCTAGTGGAAAGTTTAAGGGATTAACACCTTCACAGATAGTTATTGCAAAGATACTTGCTAGGAATGTTGCTTTGAGCGAAGCGATACTGCAAAAACTATCAAAATAGAATAGTCCTTTATCAGGGTTTGGTTAGAGGCTTTTTAGGACATCGTGGTGTCCTACGGCACGCAATACGATCATATCACTTGTCCGTTCAAAGATAATCCTAATATCCATATTTGCATAGGCTTCAATAAAAGCTGTGTCTTCGATCTTGTGAGTTTGCAAAGATGGATGCCTTGGGTTATTGGCGAGATAGCGGAGGGCTTTTAGAACCTGTCTTTGTTCCTTTTGCGAAAGCAAGAGAAAGTCTGCATCAAATGGTTTGGTTCTTATTATTATTGGCATGAGCAAGATCCTCCAGATCTTTAATAGCCTCCTCCATGTTGCTAAATGTTTTGTATTCGCCGTTTTCTAGGGCTTCTTGACTTTGCTTCATTTTTTCTTGCCATTCTTTAGTCCAAAAGTATTTTTGATTCTTATCAACCCAGTCAACTGGTCTTAAAAAAATTCCACCGTCTTTCTCCTCAATTATAACATGATCTCCCTCATGTAAATTAAGGTCCTTGGCAATTTGGGCTAGGCTGACGATCATCCTTTTTTGTATTTGTTGAACAATGGCCATTGGTCTCCACCAGCCTTTACAGTTTAGTCGTATATACAGTTTAACACTATCTATCGGATATATCAATTTCGATATTGTTTTAGTTTAGTTAATTCGAAAAACTCTGGTCCCCTTGGTAGTTAGATGTATCTTTAAAGGAGTTGTGGACAAAGCTGTCACTTAATTATTTCAGGAGAAAGGATTTATCCTTTCTCCTGAATTTGATTATCTGAAAGCGCTTTGGGATAGGAACCAAGCAATTTTACGGGGATGTTTGCTTTTTTGAGCGCCCATAAAACATCTTGGATGGGGGGAGCAAAGACATAACCGTCCACATCTATAAAGAAAACGTACTCTCCCAGTTTCCTTTTCGAGGGACGCGATTCAATCCGGCATAAATTAATTTGACGTTTGCTGAATTCGCCCAGAATACGGTATAAAGAACCTGGTGTATTTTCAGCGAAAATTAGTAGAGACGTTTTATCTTCGCCACCCGACATTTCCGTAAGGGTATGGCCGACAAGTACAAAACGAGTGGCATTCAGAACGATATCTTGAATACTGTCTTGAAGAATATGAAGATTGTAGATGGAGGCGGCCCGACGGGGGCCGATAGCGGCGCAGTTTTCTTGGCTAGAGGATATCTTATGGGCAGCTTCAGAGTTGCTCAGACAAGGTATTTGTTGAGCATGAGGGAGGTGTTTTTCGAGGAAATCCCGGCATTGCCCTAGGGACTGCTCGTGAGAATAAACTTTTTCTATCTGTTGAAGCGGCATGGGCTGAAGCGTTAAAAGACATTGATTGATCGGATAGACGAATTCATGGGTGATAAATAGATGCTCAGTATGTCCGAGTGTATCCATAGTAGCGCCAACTTGTCCTTCTGTGGAATTTTCCAAAGGGACAAAGGCCCAGTCTATTTCCTTATTTTCACAGGCGAATAGTAAGCGTGGTATTGTTGGGAATGGAATAAGCTTAGGCAGTGTTTCGCTTAATTCAGAATGAGCGGCTAAAAATAAATGGATGGCCTCTTCGGTAAAACTCCCTATTGGTCCAAAATAGCCTATCTTTTTCATACTGCGATCTCCTTCTTATAAACGGAAAAGGTCCGCCCCATTCACTCTATAACTAAGGGACGATTCAGAACCTCGTTGTACCACCCATACGACCGTCATCTTCATTGTTAGATACCATCTTTAGTATCATAATACAGATAGACATTCATAACAAGTGTTGTTATAGTTTGGGTGATGCAACACACTTGCGAAGGGGGCTAAAATCGAGTAAAATAGAAACGGAAGGTTGGGGAACCTTCCTGGGGGA